>JABFRG010000769.1 GCA_013141295.1 Polyangiaceae bacterium | reverse complement strand
GACGTCCTCACCGAGGACGGCACCGCGTACATGGGCTACTCGGCCGAGCTCGAGTGGCGTGTGGCGCGGCTCGGCTATGGCCACTTGTTGCGGCAGGACGCGAAGAAGAGGTCGCACACCCGCACCAGTCTCCGCGCCTCGGAGGTGGAGACCGGTGAGGTGCTGGCGTGGCGGTCGCCCAATTTGCAGGCCACCGCCACGCTGCAGCGGGTCGACCGCGGCGTGAAGAAGGAGCTGCTGCGCAACGACGACGGCGCGGTGGTGTGGGACTGCATGCACCCGCGGAGCGAAGCGCTCCTCGAGGTGGAGCCGGACGACGACATGCCGGGCCCCGCGCGCATCACCGGCATCGGCTACGCGGAGCGTCTCACGCTCACCATGGCCCCGTGGAAGCTTCCCATCAAGCGCCTCCGCTGGGGCCGCTTCACCGGGAAAACCAAGGGTCTGGTGTGGCTCGACTGGCAAGGGCCGCACAACGTCTCGGTGTTCATCGAAGACGGCCTCGAGGTGCGGGGTCGGGTCGACGATCTGACCACCTTCACGGTGGGCGGCAGCCGCGTGGAGCTCACCGAGCGTCGGGTGCTGCGCGAAGGCCCGCTGGGCACCACCGCGCTCGCGGCGCTGGGCGGGGCTCTCGACTTCGTGCCGCTGCGCTTCCTCGGCACCGTGGAGCACAAGTGGTTCGCCCATGGCGTCGCGGTCGACGAGGACGGCATGCGCCACGAGGGCCTCGTCATCGACGAGATCGTCGAGTTTCCCTGAGTGCTGCGGTGATCGGCAAGGTTGCCTACGGCGCGCTCTTCGTCGTGGTGCTGCCGCTCTTGCTGGTGGCCTGGGCCCACGCCACCGCTTCCGTGGTTCATCTGCCGGTACCCTCCGGGCCCTTCGCGAATCCGGTCGCGTTCGCCGTGCTGGGGCTCGGTCTCTTCCTGATCCTGGCCGGCATGGCGGCGCTCTGGTTTCGCGGCGGCGGCCTTCCGATGAACGCGTTTCCGCCAGCGCGCAAGGTGACCAGCAGCGTCTACGCGGTGGTCCGCCATCCCATCTACGTGGGCTTCGTGCTCGCCTGCGGCGCGTGCGCCGTGCTCGCGCGGTCCTCGAGCGGCCTCTACCTGGTGACGCCGGTGACCGCCCTCGCGGCCATGGCCCTGGTGCTCGGCTACGAGGGGCACGATTTGCGGGCGCGCTTCGGACCGCCCTATCCGACGCTGCTCTCGTGGCCGGAGCCGAGCGACGCCCGGCCGACCTTCCGCGATCGCGCGGCGGTGCTGCTCACGGTGCTGGTGCCGTGGGGCCTGGTGTACGAGGCCATCGCGTTCGTGGGCAGGGCGCCGGACGCGTTCGACCTGGCCATGCCTTTCGAAACACGCTTGCCGGTGCTTCCGGCCTTCGAGGTGCCCTACGCGAGCATCTATCCGCTGGCGCTCCTGGCCCCGTTCGTTTCGCCCACCCAGGCCTCCCTGCGGCGGCTGGCCCTACGCGGGACGCTCGCGTCGCTCTTCGGCTTCGGAACGTATCTGCTCCTGCCCGTCGTGGCGCCGCCCCGGCCCTTCGTACCCGACTCGCCGCTGGGACATCTGCTCCAGGAAGAGCGACGCCTCGACACGGAGGTGTGCGCGTTTCCGTCGTTCCACGCCACGTGGATCATCTTGGCGATGACCGCCTTCGCGGCGCGCTTTCCCCGGTTTCGCGCGGTGTTCTACGCCTACGCTGCGCTGGTGTGCGTGGCCTGCGTGGCCACGGGCATGCACAGCATCGCCGACGTCCTCGCGGGGGCGGCGCTCGCCTACGCCGCCTGCCGCGCCGAGGCCATCTGGGAGCTCTTGCGTCGCGGCACCGAGCGCATCGCCAACTCCTGGAGCGAGCTCCGCATCGGGCGCCTGCGCGTCATCAACTACGGCGGCTATGGCGCGCTGTCGACCGGCGTGGGCGTCGCGCTGGCGCTCACCTTCGCGGGGCCCGAGAACGACGTCGCCATCTTGCTGTGCGGCATCGCGGCGATCCTCGGTGCCGGCGCCTGGGCTCAGTGGATCGAGGGCTCGTCGCGCCTCCTGCGGCCCTACGGCTTCTACGGTGGGCTCCTCGGCATCATCCTGGCGTCGTTCGCGGCGCCGCTGGTGGGCGGGACCACCTGGGCGGTGCTGGGCGCCTTCGCCCTCTCGGGTCCGTACATCCAGGCCGCCGGTCGACTCCGTTGCCTGGTTCAGGGCTGCTGCCACGGCTCCGAGGCGCCCCACGAGATAGGGATCCGATACACGCATCCCATGTCGCGGGTATGTCGCTTCTCCGAGCTCGGGCATCGACCAGTGCATCCCACGCCGCTCTATTCCATTCTCTGGAACGCGCTCACCTTCGTGGTCCTCTTTCGGCTGGCGACGCTGGCGGTTCCGCTTCGCTTTCTCGCCGGCATGTATCTGGTCGCGAATGGCCTCGGGCGCTTCGTGGAAGAGTCGTATCGCGGCGAGCCGCAGACGCCCATCGTGGCGCGGTTGCGGGCGTATCAGTGGGCGGCGTTGGCCAGCCTGCTGTGCGGCGGCCTGCTCACCGCGCTGCCCATGCTCGGCGACGCGCCCCCGCCGCCCTTCGTGCTTCGCCCCATCGTGCTGGCCTACGGCCTGGGCTTCGGCCTGCTCACCGCCATGGCCTCGGGGATGGACTTTCCCGACTCGAACCGTCGCCTCTCGCGCCTCAGCTAGCTTGCCAGCGATATGAGGTCGTGGCGAACGGCGAACAGCGCAGCGGCGGCGCGCGTCGATACGCGTATCTTCGTGTAGATATGCTCCACATGGTTGCGGGCGGTTTTGGGGGCGATGCCCAGCGCGACAGCGATCTCCTTGTTGGTGAGGCCGCGGGCCAGGTGGGACAAGACGGCGATCTCGCGCTCGGTGAGCCCCGACGGGGCTCGCGCCAAGGGCTTGGTCTGGACGCCGGCGACGCCAAGGACGCTGTCGAGCGCACGCACGCAGAGGGCCCCCGCCTTCGCATGTCGGTAGAGCTCGTCGGCGGCGCGTTCGGGGCTCCGCGCGGGTCGGTGTGGGCGCTCCTCGATCAATCCCCGATACGCCTCAGCGCATGCGAGGATCCGCGCAGCGTGGTCAGTGGGGGCGACCGACCTTCCCATCGGGTAGCCGCTCCCGTCGCACCGCTCGTGGTGGAGGCCTACGACCTTCGCTTCTTCGGCGAGCGCTGGAATTCGTGTGATGACCCGCGCCCCGTGAAAAGCGTGAGAGCGCGTAAGGTCTCGCTCGGCGTCGTCGAGCGCCCCCAGGCTTCTCCCACACTCCGGTGGGAATCGCCACGATGCCGAGATCGTGGAGCAGTGCCGCTCGGCGGAGCACCGCTCGCATATCGAGAGGCCACCCCTCTGCTTCGGCCGCGCGGTCGCACAGGTCGGCTACCGCCTCCGAGTGACCGAGGAAGATGGGGACTCTTCCCATCGACAAAGTTCGCGAGCGCGTGCGCCGCGCGGTCGATGTCGCACGCCGATCGTGCGTCCGGCTCCCAGGCCAGGTACTCGTCCCAGCAGGACGAGGCCTCGAGCACGCTCCAAAGTTCCTTCGGGGACGACAGCAGCGCATCCACCAGGTGGGGATCGAGCGTCACGCCCGCCTGCCTGTACAACGACGCGACCATCCGCTCGCGCCCGCTTTGGCGGTGCTCGGCCTCGCTCGCGGACGCGACTTGGACGATGCGCGTCGGAAGCGAGATGGCGTCGCCCTGGAGGTGTGCGGGACCACCGCCACCGTCGAAGCTCTCGAACAGCTGCTCCAGCGCTGCGACGACGTTCGACCCCAACCCGAGGTCGTCGGCGAGTGTCGCCCCGCGCTCGCATTGCGCAGCCATCGACGCAGCGTCGTCGAAGCCCGGGCGTTCCCTGGCGCTCAGCGCGGCATCGGCGGTGTCGCCAAGCTGGCTAAGTAGAGCCGTGAAATAGGCATCGCCTACCTGCTCGTCGGAAATACCGAGTCGGCGTGCCAGCAGGGTAGCGATGCGGCACGTCCGTACCGATGCGCCGACCGGGACGCCGGCAGCGAGGTCGGTCGCGCTCGAGAGCGCCCCCAAAAGAATCCCAAGACGGGCAACCATGTGAATATTCCCGTAAGTCGCTCAAGCAATGCGGGCGCCTACACGAACCATCGCGCAGCGCTGAGAACGGAACGGAGCGCGAACCGCGAGGTGCCGTCCATGTGGAACGTCATATCGCTCGAGGTCTTCGGGGCCACGGCAAAGTTCGTCGAAGTTCCCATCGAATTCGTCAGTACCCCTCGGTGCGCGCATAGATGTCGCCACCGCGCCGCGCTACTGCAGCACGCCCTTGCAGGAGTAGTAGTGAAGTTGGTCGGGTTGAATCACGTTGTCGATGTTGTACGTGACCTTCACCTGCCCCGGCGCGTCCCCCTGGCTCAAATACAGGGTCCAAGTGTACCGCCGGTGCCAGGCGCTCACCGATTCCTTCTCGATGCCATCCACGAAGATCCCGTAGCTGTAGGTCCTCATGCTGACCACCGACCTGTTCAACGGATCCAACGGAGCGGCGGTGTTGTTTCGGAGCGGCCAAGCGAATTTTTGGGGGTCTCCGTCGTTCGGGAAGGGTTCGACCGCCACCATCGGAACAGCGGTCGCAACATGCGGCTCATCCCACCGAAGCGTGAGCAGCACCGTGGCAAAGGCCTCCGTGACGCCCTTGCCGTACCTTCTGCACGCCATGGGCACATCGATGTCCCGGTTGGTGAGCGATGCAGGGACGACGAATGGCGGGCCTGCGTCGACACCGCCGCCATCGACAACCCGGGCGTCTGCGCCTGCGTCCACGGGCGCTCGCGTCACGGCCAACGACACGTTGACGAGCGTGGCGCGCAAGTCACTCTGCCGAAACACGACGCGATGCTTGTCGCCCGCCGCGCCACACACGTGCCGAAGCTGGATGGCCGTTCCACTGCCCTCCGCCAGCACCTTTCCTCCGGGGTCTGCCACGAAGGCGCGCAGTGGGAGCGCCGCACTCACTTGAAATCCCAAGGTGGCTCCCGCCTGCGGGCACGAGGCCTCGTACGCGCGATAGGTGGGCGGGCTCACGTAGTTCGCGTTCTTGGTTTCTCCGTCCGCGATTGGCCCTAGAAGCTCGCTAGGTGTAAGTGTCCGCAATTGCTGCGATTCTGTCGCGAACTCGCCGCCCGGAGCCTCGTCCGAGCATGCCGTGCCTACGATGCCCACTAGACCCACGAGAAGCAGCAACGGAGCTTTCATGCCCCAGATACGCTGGCTGGTGGCGAACGTCGCACGAGCGATGGTCCCAAAGTGCGCCAAAATTGCGTAGCCCCGGCGAGGCCGCGATGGGGTGGAGGAATCCCATCGCGGCCGCTCTTTGCTCCCTCAGCGGGCCCAGACCTCCACCTGCGCGCGGCCGCCGCCCGGCAGGTTGCCGTACTTGAGCTCGACCTTCTTGATGCCGCGCTTGTCGCCCGGCAGATCGATGTCGCGGCTGGTGGTGCCGTTGCCGAAGCGGAGGCGGGTCGGGGGCGAGAAGGTCGACCCGTCACCGAAAGTGATCACGATGTCGAACATCTCCAGGGCGCTGCCCTCCACCTTCAGCTGGAGGGTCTTGAAGCGCCCGTCGTCTCGACCCACGGCGATGGTGTCGCGGTCCATCTTGCCGTCGACCATGCGCTCGCCGAGCTTCTCCCAGCGCGTGCTTTGCTCCACCTTGCGGTCGTGGGCGTCGTCACGCACGCCTTCGGCCGGGTGTCCGCGATGCGTTTCGGCGCTCGCCACTGCGGTTCGCTGGCCGCCGCCGCAGGCTCCGAGAAGGGTAGCCAGCGGCAGCAGGAGCGCGAGCGCGTTGCGACGGGCGCTCACTTCTTCCCCTCGTCCTTCTTCTCGTCCTTGCTCTCGTGCTGGTTGTCGAAGGCGATGCCCTTCTGCGTCTCCTCGAGGGCCTCGCGCGTCGCCTGCAATGCCTTGGCGCGGTGGCCACCCTTGTCCGGCGTCGCGGCTTCCAGGTTCGCTTTCGCCGCCTGAAGCGCGGCGAGCGCCGTGCGCATCCGGGGCTGCTCGTCGGCCGATGCAGACGACACGGAGCCGTAGGCGAGCACACCGGCAAGGGCGGCAGAGAGCGCGAACGTGGAGGTCTTGTAGAAGTTCATGGGGTTCCTTTTCTGCGGAGAGGCTGGCGTAAGAGGCGACCATCGCGTCGCCCGTGCAGGTCCCTACAGCACGGCGCGTGCCGTCCTCGGGCGCCCTCGTCGCGCCGCTCCCGTTCGGAATTTCGCGTAGTTAGCGGCC
>JABFRG010001211.1 GCA_013141295.1 Polyangiaceae bacterium | reverse complement strand
GTCTACCAGTACGCGGCGCTCCTCGACTCGTTCAACGTCTTCGACAACGTGGCATTTCCCCTGGTGGAGCACTCCAAGCTCTCCACCAAGGAGATCCGCGACAAGGTCCTCGACAAGCTCGACGTGCTCGGCCTCGAGAAGGGCGTGGAGAAGAAGTTCCCCGCGGAGCTCTCCGGCGGTATGCGCAAGCGCGTGGGCCTGGCCCGGGCGCTCATGCTGGAGCCGGCCATTCTCGTTTACGACGAGCCCACGAGCGGTCTCGATCCGCTCACCAGCCGCCTCGTCGACGACATGATCGAAGAGATGCGCGTACGCTTCGGCGTCACCAGCGTCGTCATCTCCCACGACATCGCCAGCTGCTTCCGCATCGCGCATCAGGCCCTGCTGGTGATCCAGGGCAAGGTGGTGGCCCGTGGAAGCCCCGACGAGCTGGCCCGCGGCGAGAGCGACGTCGCGCGCGACTTCATCGAAAAGTCCGGCGTCGATGTAGGGACTTTGGGCAGAGTTGCCGACAATCAGGACGACGCCAAGGCGCCGGAATCGCCAACGTCTTCGCGCTCCGGTGCATCGAAGGAGTAGGAGCAGGCTCGTTTCGCAGGTGCTCTCGGAATATTCCGCGACCTCCCGCCGTAGCTTGTCTCCAGTAGCCAGACGCCCTCGCGCAGACTCGCGTCCATCGTCAGAAGGGTTATGCTGAACAACATGCACGGTTATCCCCCGCCGCCAGGGCCGCAAGGCTACGGCGCGACACCTCCGCCGGGCCCCGTATCCCCCTACGGCGCGCCGCCAGGTTTCGGGGCCCCACCGAGCTTCGGTTCACCGCCCGGCTTTCCAGCATTCGCCGCGCCCATGCCGCAGACCGACGGACGCGCCGGTATCGCGCTGGTGCTCGGCATCCTCAGCATGACGTGCGCGGGCTTCGTGGCCGGCATTCCCGCGGTCATCCTGGGGCTGCTCGCCAAACGCGACATCGACCGTTCGGGCGGCGCGCGCACCGGCATCGGCCTGGCGCTGGGCGGCGTGGTCACCGGCGTCATCGGAACGCTGGCGAGCGCGGCCATCACGCTCCTGGTGGTGGCCGGCATCGCGAGCGGCGCGTCGGAAGCTTCCAACACGCCGGCGCCGCACGCTGCGCCGCAGGACGATCGCAGCGATCTGGTGCCCGAGCCGGACCACGCGCAGAACCCCAAGAACCAGCCGAAGCAAGGCACCGCGGTGCCTGTAGCGCCGGGCGCGAAGATGGTGGGGGCGGTGCAGCTGGTGACGCTCGATCCCGACGACGATCGCGATCTCGAGGATCTGCTCGACGCCGCCGCGGCCAGCGCCCACGGGCGCACCGTCGTCGTGCAAACCAGCGCCACCTGGTGCGGCCCCTGCAAGGAGTTCGAGACTTCGCTCTCGGATCCGCGCATGCAGCGGGCCCTCACCAACGTCACGATCGTCAAGGTCGACGTCGATGCCTTCAAGGACGATCTCAAGGCCATGAACATCGTCACCAAGAGCGTGCCGTGGTTCTACAAGATGGACGGCGAGCTGCGGCCCGTCGACGCCATCAGCGCCGGTGAGTGGGACGCGAACATTCCTGCCAACATGGCGCCGGTGTTCGAGGCGTTCCTGGCAGGCCGGCTCACGAAGCGGCGGGAGCCCTCCCCGCTCCGCGGCCCGCAGCTCTGATCTTCATCAGCAGATCCGGTACACGAGCGTCATGGGGATCCCTCGGCGCACGATGCCCACCCGAAGCTCGTCGGCGTTTCGCAGGCGCGAGTAGGCTTCGAGGGACTTCTCCGGGCTGGTCACGTCGTAGCCGTTGATGGTCTGGAGCAGATCGCCGCTCTCGAGGCCCAGGCGCGCCAGGTAGGATCCGGCATTGGCACCGAAGAGTCGTATGCCCGCGATGCGCCCATCGACGCCTTTCACCGGTACCATCCGTGCGTTGCGCATGAGGGCCGATTGGTCCTCGAGCGCGCGGTCCAGCTCCTGGCGCGTGACGTAGGTCGTGGTCCAGCTGGTGGGCAGGATGCCGCCGCTGGCGCGAGCCCGAGCGCACGCGCCCGTATCGGTGTCCGACCAGCTCGCGCGTGGCTCCGGTGCGCGCGCGTCGACCATGGGCGCCGGCCCGGGCAGCGCCGGCATGACGACGAGGGTGGGCGCTGGTGGCGAGGCCTTGGGCGGCGCTGGATAGTGCACGTGCACCTCGGGCGCAGGGCTGTGGGGGTTGCGGAGAGCGAGTGCACCGAACGTGAAGGACGCGCCCGTGAGCGCCCAACCAGCCCGACGCGCACCCGCGTAGAGGAGCTCTTGAAGAGGGGTCATGCGAGCCTTCAAGCGAAGCGCGTGCCATGCCCTTCGCATCACGATTCACCGAAAAAACAGGCCTCTACCGGGCGCGAACCGCCGTTCTGTCGCGCACCTACCTCGGGGCGCTGCCGTTCTGACAATCAGGTGAACGCGGCTGCAGCCTCGGCCAGCGTCACCGCGCGGTAGTCCTGCGCCCGCAGGGTGTCGACCACCGCGTGCAGGGCCGCGAGCTTGCGCGCCACCGGGACGCGCACGTCCGGCTGGTACGTGGAGAGGCCCTGGAGCCCGTCGGACGCGTCGAGGAGATCGATGCCGTGGAGCTCCAGGTTGATGAGCTCTTCGCCCACGCACATGCGCGCGAGGAGCCGCGCGCCGCTGGGCCCGGCGAGGGTGATGGAGGTGCCGATGAAGGGCAAGCGCGCGCCGCGGGTGACCTGCACCGGGAGCTCGAGGACGCCACTTCCCCGGGTCCAGTAGGGCTTGCCGACGCGGTAGGGGCGCGTGGGGGCCCGGAGAACGTTCGGTGTATCGAGCACGCTGCGGCTGGTTCGCCCTTGCGCGAGGATGCCGCCCACCGCCGCGGTTTTGGCTGCATAGTACACGGGGCACGGGAACACCGAGGAGTCGTAGGCCACCTCGAGCTCGGCCAGGACCGCGAACACCTCGTCGTTCACCGTGTAGCCGGGCGCACGAAAGCCGGTGGGCAGGATGCCGGTGGCGCTCTGGATGGCGCGCACGCCCCCTTCCACCTGCGTGCGAATCCCCGAGCGCGAGAGCTTCGAGAAATCGTACATGTGATCGAGCGAGTGGTTGGCCAGCTCGTGCCCCTCGCGGGAGGCGAAGCGCAGCGCTTCGGCGGCCTCCCGGCGCTCGAGATCGGCACCGATGGCGAAGAGCGTGAGCGGGATCTGCGCGTCCTTGGCGAACTGGCGCAGGCGTCCCATCGCGCGGTCGTACACCAGCGTGCGCGCCGCGCCGTCGGGCTCTCCGAGGCCGTGGATCTGGTGGTAGTTGGGGATCTCGTCGAGGTCGACGCTGACGGCCAGAAGGCGCACACCGTGCTTCTACCATTCCTGCCGCGCGAGTGGTCGCCCCTTCGCGGTTCGGATGCAGACTTCACGCGATGACGCGATGACGCGATGCAAAAAAGAAAGAGCCCACCGGATCTCTCCGATGGGCTCACGGGCCGCTCGAAAGCGACGATACGTCAGTTGCCGATGGTCTTGGCGACTTCGGCAGCCAGGTCTTCCTGCTTCTTCTCGATGCCTTCGCCGAGCTCGAAGCGCGTGAAGGAGGCGAGCGCGACCTCGCCACCGACGGCCTTGGCCAGGTCCTGGCGGAGCTTGTCGATGGTGCCGTTGCCCGGATCCCACACGTTGTCTTGGCCGAGGAGCGTGACCTCGGAGACCCACTTGGCGACCTTGCCCTCGATGATCTTCGGCCAGGCGGCCTCGGGCTTGCCCTCTTCCTTGAGCTGCGCCTCGAAGATCTCCTTCTGCTTGTCGATCTGCGCGGCCGACAGCTCGGACTTCTGCACCACCGAGGGGCGCATGGCGACGATCTGCATGGCGACGTTGTCGGCGAAGGCCTTCACCGCGGCGTCGGTCTTGTCGGTCTCGACCACCAGGAGAGCCGCGTTCTTGCCGCCCATATGCACGTAGGCGTTCACGAAGCCGGTCTTGGCTTCCTGCGCGTCCCAACGGCGAACCACGATGTTCTCGCCGATCTTGCCGGCGAGCTCGAGGCGCTCTTCTTCGACGGTCTTCTCGGTGCCGGGGTACTTCAGCGTGAGCACGTCGGCGCCCTTGGGGGCAGCGGCGGCGGCAGCGAGGACGTTCCCGACGAAGGTCTGGAACTGCTCGCCACGGGCCACGAAGTCCGTCTGGCAGTTGATCTCGACGATGGTGCCGCGCTTGCCGTCGGCGGTGACGTGGGTGCGGACTTCGCCTTCGCTCGCGACCTTTCCGGCCGTCTTGGCGGCCTTCACGAGACCCTTCTTGAGGATGATCTCGACCGCCTTCTCCATGTCGGCGGCGGCCTCGACCAGGGCGTTCTTGCAATCGCTCATCCCGGCCTGGGTGCGCTCGCGGAGCTCTTTGACCATGCTTGCAGTGACTTCAGCCATGACTCGAATCCTTCCGATGATGTGACTACGGAGCGCCAGATAGCGCTCCGCATCGAAAAACCTTGGGGGAAGCTCCGCGCGCTACGCCGAATGTGGGCAGCGCGCAGGAGCTTGAAGAGCCTCGCGCCGCCGGAGCGACGCGAGCGTCTCTTCAGTTGGTGGGAGCGGGAGCGACGGCCTCGGGCTCCTTGTCGGGACCACCGCGGCGACCGCGCTGGTAGACGTCGGCCTGGGGACCGCGGTTGCCACCGCCGCCGCCGCCGCCTTCGTCACGACCGGCAGACTCCTTGCGGCGCTGCGAGCCTTCGACCACCGCGTCCGCGATGCGCGACGTGATGAGACGGATGGACCGGATGGCGTCGTCGTTGCCCGGGATGACGTAGTCGATGACGTCGGGATCGCAGTTGGTGTCGGTGATGGCGATGATCGGCAGGCTGAGCTTCTTGGCTTCCTGGACCGCGATCGTCTCCATGGCGGGGTCGATGATGAACACGGCCGCCGGGAGCGAGGTCATGTTCTTGAGACCACCGAGGTACTTCTCGAAGCGGTCGCGCTCCTTCTCGAGGCGCGAGACTTCCTTCTTCGGCAGCTGAAGGTACGTGCCGTCGTCCTTCATGCGCTCGAGCTGCTTCATGCGCTCGAGGCCCTGCTTGATGGTGCGGAAGTTCGTGAGGGTGCCGCCGAGCCAGCGGTTGACCACGTAGTAGGAACCGGAGCGGGCCGCTTCCTCTTGCACGATCTCTTGCGCCTGGCGCTTGGTGCCGATGAAGAGAATGTGGCCGCCGCGGGCGCACGTCTCGGTCACGAAGTTGAAGGCGCGGGTGAAGAGCCGGGCCGTCTGGTCGAGGTCGATGATGTGCACGCCGTTGCGCGCGCCGTAGATGAACGGCCGCATCTTCGGGTTCCAGCGCTTGGTCTGGTGACCGAAGTGCACGCCGGCGTCGAGGAGGGTCTTGATGGGGAGGGCGAAGTCACCCTTGATTTGGGGGAGGCCCTGAGCGTTGAGTTCCGTCATGATTGCGCGTCCTTTCGGTTGTGCCTCCGCCCCCTTCCCCGTCTGAGCTCGGCAAGCCGAGCCACCGAGACGGAGTTTGCGCAGGGGGCGTGTGGATTGGGTTTCCCCGTTTCGGGTTTCTCGAGCAAATGCCTGAGAAGGGGCCTTGGCGGGGGCCGGGAAACTAGCGCCCTCCCTCGCAATGTCAAGGGCTTCGGGCGGCGCGTTGCGGGCGCTTCCCGACGCTGTTATGACCGCCCACCATGGGGAGCTTCATCGTGGGGCCCCCGAAAGGCAAATCTGATGCGATTCCTCGGCGCTTTCCTCGCTCTCACGCTCGTCTCGACGCTCGGTTGCAGCTCCGGAGGCACGAGCAGCTCCTCCAGCTCGACCGGGGGTGGCTCGTCCTCCTCGTCCGGCGGGAGCAGCGGAGGCAGCTCGTCGAGCGGAACGAGCTGTTCGACTGCCTCGAGCTGCATCAACGGGGCGTGCACGTGCAACGACGGGCCCAACAAGGACAAGTCGTGCTGCGATCCCAGCGACGCGGCCTGCGCCGGCAAGGACACGAACTGCGAGAGCTACTGCAAGGTCTGCAAGTAGCAGGCGCCCGAGCCCGCACGTCCCCCTTGTACGACGTGGCCGGATCTGAGACGAAGAAGTCATGCGAAACACTCGCGTTCTCGCGCTCGCGATGGGCCCCATCCTCACCATCTCCGCGCTCTTGGCGTGCGGTGGCTCCCCGAAGCTTCCCGCCGGGCCCGGGCCCGAGTACGAGGAGCCCGCCGTCACCGCCTCGGCGCCCACGGTCTCGCCGAGCGGCCCCACCGCGACAGGCCCGACTGCCAGCGCCGACGGCACCGGCT
>JABFRG010001095.1 GCA_013141295.1 Polyangiaceae bacterium | reverse complement strand
CGATGTGGGCCGCGTAGGCGCTGGAGACGCGATCCCAGGTCGATGCGCGGGCCATGGGGGGCGGCGGGGGAGGAGTGCTCATGGGGCGAGTGTACGCGAAGCGCGTCCCCCACCGGAGTTGCGTTGGGGCCAGGTCCGAAAACGGCGCGACGGAGCGGTATCTGCCGGCTAAGAGCGAGGGGTGGATACCGAGACGCGATACCGCGCCCTGTGCGCCCGAGACCGCCGCTTCGACGGTTTCTTCTTCGTGGGGGTCACCACCACCGGGGTGTATTGCAGGCCCATCTGCCCCGCGCGCACGCCGCGCTCCGACCGGTGCGTGTTCTTCGAGCGCGCTGCGGAGGCCGAGCGCGCCGGGTTTCGCGCATGCTTTCGCTGTCGTCCGGAGGTCGCGCCGGGGTCGGGCCAGGTGGACCGCATCTCGCGCCTGGTCGCTACCGCCCTCGACCGCATCGAACGGGGCGCGCTCAACGGCGCCTCGGTGGAGGCGCTGGCCTCCGGCCTCGGGATCACCGGCCGTCACCTCCGGCGCGCCATGGAGGCCGAGCTCGGCGTCTCCCCGGTGGAGCTGGCGCAGACCCGTCGTCTCGCGCTCGCCAAGCAATTGCTGCAAGATACATCGTTGCCGATCACCGAAGTGGCGTTCGCCGCGGGGTTCGAGAGCCTGCGCCGCTTCCAGGCCCTCTTCCGAGCGCGCTTCGGGGCGTCGCCCAGCGGCGTGCGTCGGGGGCCGCCATCGCGCGAGCCGGTGCTGCGCCTGCGCCTCGACTATCGACCGCCTTACGCTTGGGAGCGCACGCTGGCGTTCCTGGAAGCGCGCACCATGGTGGGGGTCGAGCGGATCGCCGACGGCGCCTACCATCGCGCGGTGCGTCTCGGCGCCGCCGAAGGCACGGTGGTCGTGCGGCCGCATCCTCGTTTGCCACATCTCTTGTGCGACGTCTCGGCATCCCTTGCGCCGCATCTGGCGGAGGTGTCGGCGCGTCTGCGCGCGCTCTTCGATCTCGACGCCGAGCCCGAACGCATCGCGGCACACCTGCGGAGGGACCGCCGGCTTCGTCGGGCCGTCGATCGCGATCCGGGAACGCGTGTGCCCGGCGCCTTCGATCCCTTCGAGCTCGGCGTGCGGGCCATCCTTGGTCAGCAGGTGACGGTCCGGGCGGCGACCACCGTGGGCGGACGGTTCGTCGAGGCCTTCGGACGCCGTCTTGGTGCGCCTTCTCCCTTGGGAGTTTCGCGCGTCTTCCCGGCGCCCGCGGAGGTGGCGGCGCTCGACCTGGGGCAAATCGCCAGCCTGGGGATGCCGGGCGCGCGGGCGCGGACCATCCTCGCCCTGGCGGCAGCCCTGGTGGCGGAGCCCGATTTGCTCCTCCCCGGTGCCGACCCCGAGCGGACCATCGCGGCGCTGGTGAAGCTGCCGGGCGTGGGGCCCTGGACCGCGCACTACATCGCCATGCGCGCGCTCCGCTTTCCCAACGCGTTTCCGGCGGCCGACCTGGGCGTGCACCGGGCGCTCGAGGTCACCACCGCGCGCGCCGCCGAGGCCGCTTCGAAGCCTTGGGAGCCGTGGCGCGCCTACGCGGTCATGCACCTGTGGCAGGGATAGATTCAGGTCACGGCGCGCAGCGTGAGGACGGCGCAAGGCGCGTGGCGGACGATCTCCTCGGCCACGCTCCCCAGCATCGCCCGGGCGAGGCCGCGTCGCCCGTGCGTGCCCATGCAGACGAGATCGGCGCGGTGCTCGTCGATGGTGCCCAGGATGAGATCGCGCGGATCGCCTTCTTTCGCCACCGTGACGATCTCCACGCCGGAGGCCTGGCGGCGATCCTTTGCCGCACGCAGCGCCTCTTCGGCCACCGTCACGACTCGTCCGGTGAGCTCGGCGCCGAAGCCGATGGACTCTGGGAATCCTACGCTCGGAAGCGCGTAGGCGTGCAGCAGGATCACCCGCGCACCCAACTTGCGGGCGAGCTCACACGCGTAGTCGGTGGCACGCTCCGCGTGCTCGCTGAAGTCGGTGGGGACGAGGACGGTCTTCGGAAGCATGCAGCGATTGCAGCATCCTTCGTGCCACCCACCGCGCCCCGCTGGCAGCCCCACGCTCCGGTAACACCCGCGAAATTCCCGCGACCCCTGCAGTTCTTGCGTGCGAAACGCGGTGCTCGAACGGGCGTCACCGAGACCACACACGTTCGCCACGGTGGTGCATTCCGCCCCGCACGCCGCCGCGGTGCGTCAGTCGATTGTCCACTTTCGCGGGTCGACGCTCGGGGGCGCATGCTCTATCCATTGCGCATGTCGTCCGAGTCCCCCGCCGTCGCCGTTCGCCGCCAGCTCGCTCTCGTACGGGCTCTGGTCGACGAGCTCGAGCGGCAGCTCGCACGGAACGAAGCGCACGACTCCCTCCGTCTCCAGCTGGCCGACGAGCTTCGATCGCTGGGCGAGGGGCTCCGCCCGCGTCCGCTGCACCATGCATCGACCTCCCTCGCGTCCGACCTCGCCTCGCTGACGGCGCCTCCCGTCGCTTCCTCGCTGCAGCCCTGCGCCTGACCCGTCAGCGAAAGTCGTAGGCCACGCCGGCGCCGAAGATGGTCAGCTCGCGGTGATCGCCGCGAAGCGACTGGAGCACCGGGAAGAACGCTTCGAGCGAGACCACCAGATCGCTGGTGGGGCTCACCAGGAGCCCAGCGGTCGCGTAGCCCACCAGACCCCCGGAGTTGGGATCGTTCTGGCCCGGCGCGAGCTCGCCGGTGGCGTCGAAGCGGGCGCTCACGCCGGCGCGGGCGGCCAGGTAGCGGATCGGTTGGACCTGCGCCGCGGCCCGGGCCCGGGCCGAGTATCCAGGGTGGGGCCCCTCACGCACCGGCACCGGAACGAACACCGCGCCACCGGAGCTCAGCGTCCACATGCGGATCGTCGACGTGTAATCTACACCGACATAGGGCACGAGGGAACCGCACCCGGGCTGCAGCTCCGCCGAGAGCGGCCGCCCCTCGCGGTCGGACTGGATGGGCGCGGTGGGGAACTTGAGCCCGCTCACCAGGTGCAGCTGCCGCTGCCGGTCGTCCGAGCTCCACAGCCGATAGCTGGTCCGCGCATCCACGTCGCCCAGCACCGCCTCGCCGCCGCTCGCCTTCTGGCTCCGCATGGAGCGATACAGGCCGGGCACCACCACCGCCGCCAGGAAGTCCGGCGTGGGTGCGTAGGCCAGCGCGAGCTCCAGGCGCCTATCGTCGAGCTGCACCAGTCCCGCGCCGGACCCCGTTCGCGCCGATCCTGCGCGGCCGTCCACCGAAGCGCGGAGGCGCCCGTCGTAGGCCTTCTCCCCACCGGCCCCGGTGAGCGTGGGCGAGCTCTGGGAGCAAACCGCGCAGGCCTGCGCGGGGCGAGGGACGAGGAACCAGGAGACGAGGAGCAAAGCCAAGCAGAACCAGCGCATTTCCCGTGGGTGCCGGGCGCCCCGCCGATTTCTGAAGAAGAATGCGAGCTGCCCGGGGAACGTGACTGATTCCCGCCACCACGGCCGGCTTCGACCATCGAAGGAGTCGAACGTTGCGCTCCGAAGGTCGCCGGCAATGGCATACCCTCGGGCAAACCGAAACGAGGAAGCCCGCCATGATGTCTCCCGATCCCTCGCCCGTCCTCGAGAAGCGCGGTCGCGCCGAAGGCGCAGCAGTCGCCGGTGACCGCGCTCACGCCATCGTCATCGGCAGCGGCTTCGGCGGGCTGGCGGCCGCGGTCCGGCTCTCGGTGCGCGGCTACCGGGTCACGGTCCTCGAGAAGCAGCACGCCCCCGGTGGGCGCGGCATCGTGCGCAAGCGGGAGGGGTTCACCTTCGACTCCGGTCCCACGGTCATCACCGCGCCGTTCCTCTTCGAGGAGCTCTGGGAGATGGCCGGCGAGAAGCTCTCGGACCACGTGGACATGCGCCCGGTTACGCCGTTCTACCGCATCCGCTTCTCCGATGGATCGCTGTTCGACTACACCGGCGATCCGGTGGCGATGCGCAAGGAGGTGGCGCGTTTCAACCCCGCCGACGTCGAGGGCTACGACCGCTTCGTGGAGGAGAGCCGGCGCATCTTCGCGGTGGGCTTCGAGAAGCTGGCGCACGTGCCCTTCACGAGCGCCTGGGACATGGCGAAGATCATCCCCGAGATGGTGAAGCTGAAGAGCTACCAGACCGTCTACGGAATGGTTGCATCCTACATCAAAGACGAGCGCCTGCGGCAGGTGATGAGCTTTCACCCGCTGCTGGTGGGCGGTAACCCATTCTCGACCACGTCCATCTACACGCTCATCGCCTTCCTGGAGCGAAAGTGGGGCGTGCACTTCCCGGTGGGCGGCACCGGCGCCCTGGTCGACGGGCTGGTGGCGCTCATCGGTCGGCTCGGCGGCACCGTGCGCTACGGCGCCGAAGTGGCGCGCATCACGCATCGCAACGGCGCGGCCACCGGCGTGCGCCTGGCCAGCGGCGAGGTGCTGGAGAGCGACGTGGTGGTCTCCAACGCCGACTCCGCGTGGACCTACCGTCACCTGGTGGAGCCCTCGGTGCGAAAGCGCTGGACCGACCGTAAGCTCGAGAAGACCCGCTACTCGATGGGCCTCTTCGTCTGGTACTTCGGCACCAAGAAGAAGTACCCGGAGGTGGCGCACCACACGATTCTGCTGGGGCCGCGCTATCGCGAGCTGCTCGACGACATCTTCGAGAAGAAGGTGGTGGCCGACGACTTCAGCTTGTACCTGCACCGGCCCACGGCAACCGATCCGGCGCTGGCGCCCGAAGGCTGCGACACCTTCTACGTGCTCTCGCCGGTGCCGCACCTCGAGAGCGGCACCGACTGGAAGGCCTTCGGCGAGACCTACCGCAAGCGCATCGAGAAGGCGCTGGAAGAGAGCCTGCTCCCCGGCCTCTCGGCCAACATGGTGGTGAGCGAGTTCATCACGCCGCAGAACTTCCAGGACGACCTCTCGAGCTTTCGCGGGGCGGCCTTCGGCATCGAGCCGGTGCTGACGCAGAGCGCGTGGTTCAGGCCGCACAACAAGAGCGAGGAGCTCGAGAACCTCTACCTGGTGGGGGCAGGAACCCATCCCGGCGCCGGGATGCCCGGGGTGCTCTCCTCGGCTCGCGTGCTCGATACCATCGTCCCTGATCCGTCGGTGTTCCTCCAGAAGCGATGAGCTCCGAGGCCGACGATCTCGCGCGCTGCACCGAGCTGTTGCGGAATGGCTCGAAGAGCTTCTTCGCCGCCTCTCGACTGCTCCCGACGCGGGTGCGCGCGCCCACCACGGCCCTCTATGCGTTCTGTCGCCAGGCCGACGACGCGGTGGACGACGTGCGCCCGGGCGACGCGCGCGCGGCGGTGGAGTCGCTGCGGGAACGCCTCGACGCGGTGTACGCTGGGCGGCCCCGGAGCTCGCCGGTGGACCGGCTCTTCGCCCGCGTGGTGGAGCGCTTCGAGATTCCCCGCGCGGCCCCCGATGCTCTCGTCGAAGGCATGGCGTGGGACGCCGAAGGACGCGACTACGAGACCTTCGCCGACGTGGTGGCCTACTCGGCGCGCGTGGCCTCGGCGGTGGGGGTGATGATGACGCTGCTCATGGGTGGTCGAAGTCGCGCTGTGCTGGCGCGGGCGTGCGATCTCGGCGTGGCCATGCAGCTCACCAACATCGCGCGCGACGTGGGGGAAGATGCGCGACGCGGGCGCGTGTACCTGCCGGCCCGCTGGCTCGCGGCGGCCGGGATCGATCGTGATGCGCTCCTGGCGCGGCCGGTGTTCACGCCAGCGCTGGGCACGGTGGTCGGGCGACTCCTCGACGAAGCGGACATTCTCTACCGCCGGAGCGAGTCCGGGGTGCCGGCGCTCCCGGGCGATTGCCGCATCTCCATTCGCGCGGCGCGGCTCATCTATGCGGACATCGGCCGCGTGGTGCGAAGCCGCGGGAACGATTCGGTGAGCAGCCGCGCGACGACGTCGACCGTGCGCAAGCTTTGGCTCCTCTGCCGTGCGCTGGGCGCGCGCTTTGCCACGGGCGAAGCCGAGCTCCGGGCGCCGGCGCTCCCGGAGACGCAGTTCCTGGTGGACGCCGCGGGGGCGACGCCGTGAGGTCCACCGAGGCCGACGCGGCGAGCGTGGTGCGCGACGCCGGGGGCCCGGAGCTGCTCGAGCGGCTCGTGCATCTCGACGCTGCGCGCGCGGCTCCGCGGCCGGACGGCGTCATCGAGGGTCCGAGTGGCACGCCTGATTGCGACGTGGTCTTCGCGGGTGGAGGCCTGTCGATCCTGGTG
>JABFRG010000598.1 GCA_013141295.1 Polyangiaceae bacterium | reverse complement strand
GATCACGACCACGTGGCACGAGCACGAAAGTGGGCGCTGGCTGCTGGTCTTGGCGTGCGCGAGGTCGTGGCCTGTGATCGTGATCGTGATCGTGATCGTGATCGTGATCGTGATCGTGATCGTCACGCGTGCTCGTCAGCGCGCTCGTGCGCGTGCGCGGGGACGATAGCGGCAGACATCGCAGCCAGGACGCCCCAGCGCGCGATTCAGAGGTCGAGGCCGTCGCCCTTTCTTGGCCTAGCCTTCCAGGGCGGAGACTGGCGGGTTCGAGGTGCCAAAAAGGGGGGGGCGCGACGTGCCTTCAGGAAGCGCGGGCCAGTGGGAGCGTGTGATGAGCCCAATGGCGAGCGCGAGCGGGAGGGGAGCCGGAAGCCCGAGCCCGCGCCCGAGCCCGAGCCCGAGCCTTCTGCCTTCGCCCTTCGCCCTTCTGGCCCAAGCCCCGAACCCGAACCCGACCCATCTGCGACCTCGATCGGCGCCGCACTATGCGTGCAGGCTACACGTAAATGGACGTATTCATGCGTGTACTGGGAATCGAGCACGAGCACGAGCTAGCGCTTGCGGTCGGGGGGCGCCGGGTTGCGCAGCGTCCCTCCACGCTCGATGCGAATTTCGCCGCGTCCGCTGCGGGGGCCGTCCACCGTCCCGCGCACGGTGAGCAGGCCGTCGTTGTCGATGCTCCCGTTCAGTCGTCCACCGGGGTCCACCACAACGCGTCCGCCCTGGGCGATGTACACGGTGCCATCGAGGGTCCCGGTGACGATCACCAGCGCGCCGCTCGCCACCGCCACCACGCCGCGATGCCAGCCCACGATGAGCGCCGTGCCGGTGGCGCGGACGTCGAGACCGCCGTGGAGCGTGCCCACCATGACGAACGAGCCGCCCATCACACGGACGCCCCCATGGTGGACACCGGTCAGCGTGTGATCACGTTCCAGAACCAAGTCCGCCATGTCCCCCGTCCCTCCGGCGGATAACTATAGGATGGGTCGCCCGCGAATGGCATCTAAATGACAGGCAGGTGACAGGCGCTGATCATCCGCACCGCGGCAAAATGGGCCAGTCCTGCGCGCAACGCAGTGCAGCGGTAACCGTACGCTCAGGGCAGGTGAACCACCGCCACCCGCTCGTCCGGATGAAAGGGCGAAACTTGGTACTCTACACGCATCTTCTCGTCGGCGGTGCGCCCCACCGTGTCGCCGTCGGGAATGGCTTCGCCGCGCTCCACCACGTAGCCGCCGAGATCGAACAGGTACGCCAGCGCCTCGTTGCCGTCGGCGGGTTTGGCCACCACCATCAGCTCCGGCAAACCGAACTGCCGCAGGCCGGTGGTGAGCAGGCTCACTTCCTCCGGGCTGCGGGCGATGCTCAGCCCCGACCAGATGAGAAGCGGCAGATCTTCCTCGGCGCCGCTCACGAAGAAGGCGGCGTCGTGGGCCACGTTCCCGCTGCCCCAGTACACGCCGTAGGCCTCCGCCGCCTGCGCCACTGCCGCCACCGCGCGGGTGAAGCGGGTCACCGTGTCGAGCTGGGGCTTGCCCTCGATACCCGCGAGCGCCACCGTGAGGTGCGCCACGTGGGGCCGCCACTTCGCCTCGCTGCCCAGGGCGCCCAGGCTGTAGCGCGCCGCCGAGTCGGCTTCGCCGTCGGGAATCGGCGCCGGCATGTAGGCCACGAAGAGCGTGCCGAAGTCGGTGGCGAAGGACATGCTCTCGTCGTTGCCCTCGGCGGCCTCTGCTGCGAGCCCCCAGGCCTCGAGGCCCTGGTGGACGACCGTGGTGCGCGGAGCCACGGGGGACCCCAGGAGAACGAATGCGACGAGCATGCAAAGGCGCGTACCACGTGCCCGAGGCCGCTGGCCAGCGTCGGCGCGCGCGTGGATGCTGCTGGGCGAAGGTTGACGCTGCGCGTCGGTGCGCCGCATACTGCCGGGTCCGATGGCAGAATCGCCGAAGCCGGCTCACGGCACGTTCCACATACCGTCCCTCGATGGGCTACGTGCCATCTCCTGGGGCATCGTCTTCGTGGGGCACGCCTGGGAGGGGAGCCATTTCCCCGGCGGCCTGGGCGTCACCATCTTCTTCTTCCTGAGCGGCTACCTCATCACCACGCTCATGCGCATGGAGCTCGACAAGAGCGGCACCATCTCGTTCAAGGAGTTCTACCTCCGGCGCGCGTTCCGCATCTTGCCGCCGTTCTACCTGACGCTCGGCGTGGCTTTCTTGCTGGCCAAGTTCGGCGGCTTTCTCCAGCCGCCGCAAGATCTCGGGCTCTCTGTTCTCGCCCAGGGCATGCACGTGGCCAACTACTGGATGCTCACGCACCCGGGCCACTTCATGGATGGCACCGGCGTGTACTGGTCCTTGGCCATCGAGGAGCACTTCTACCTGGTGTTCCCCGCGCTCTACCTCTTCCTCATGAAGACGCCCTCGCTGCGCCCGCGGCTGCCCTCCATCCTGGTGGGCATTTGCGCGCTGGTGCTGGCCTGGCGCCTGTTCTGCACGGTGGTGATGCACCGCTCCGACGAGTCGGTGTATGTTGCAACCGATACCCGCATCGACGCCATTCTCTGGGGCTGCGTGCTGGCGGTGCACCGGAACCCCATGCTCGACCCGGACCCGGTGGGGAAGACCCCGGTGTGGCGCTTCGTGCTCCTGCCCATCGGCATCGTCACCATCCTGGCCTGCTTGGTGCTGGGCAACGAGCACCACGGCAACGTCTTCTTCCGGCAGACCATCCGCTACACGCTCATCGAGATGGGCCTCTATCCCATCTTCGCGGTGGCCATCGCGCGGCCGGACTTCTTCATCATGCGTCCGCTCCAGTGGGCGCCATTGCGCTTCGTGGGCACGCTCTCGTACTCGCTCTACCTGGTGCACCACCTCGTCATCTACATGGTGGGCGGCCCCGCCGAAAACGCGCGCAGCGCCGTGAAGATCGGCGGCATCTCGCTGGTGGTGTCGTTCGCGATCTCGTACGCCATCTACCGGCTGGTGGAGAAGCCCGCTGCCGAGCTCCGCAAACGCATCACCGCCCGCAGCCGCGCCAAGGCCAAAGCGAAGGCGTCCTGATACGCCTCAGCACATCGCCGAAGCGAAGAGCGTGATCACGGTGGAAGCGAACGGCGCAGTCAGGGCCACCAGGGCGCAGAAGAGCGCGATGGATAGGCCGACGATGCGGCCGCGCACGAGAAGCACGAGGGTGGGAATGCCGAACGCGATGGTGACCCACATTCCGTTCAGGGTGACCGAGCGGCGCCACTCCGTGGGCGGTTCGGGACCGCAGGTTTGTTGATGGGCGAAATCCAGGCCGGCGCGCGTGAGCCACACACAGTTCAGCACGGCCAACGCGAGGAGCACCCAGACGATCGTGGCCAGGACGATCTCGATGCGGTTGCGCGGTTCGGCCATGCCCGGAGCGTAGCAGCGTGATGAGATGAGCGCTCCTATGCGTATGAGCTCCCCCAGCGACGACGACCTGGTCGAGATCGAGCCCGATGCCGCGGTGCCCGATGCGCACCACCTGCCGTTGGTCATCCGCGGGGAGCCCGGGCGCTGGTGGTTTAGTGTACAATACATATGAATCGGCGCGCCGGGTGGCGCCGAGCGTCACGTCGATTAATGAACGTGGGTCGGTGCGTTAGCGATCCGTGCGCTCCGGGGATTCTCCGCGAATTTGCCCTGCGATGCGTATGGCACACGGCGTGCGAGTGGCTTGGCCATGCGAAAGATACCGCTCCTCCTCGGCGCGCTCGCGTGCGCGCTGGTCTCGAAGGCGTCGCTGGCAGCGACCTTCGACGCCACCACCGGCTCTTTGCACGCCGCCACCGACAACCTGCTCACGGCGGACTTCGAGCCCGGCGCGCCGTTCGTCGGCAAGGGCTTCACCGCGACCGAACGCTTCCTCGACTTCGGCACTGGCAAGCGCACCAGCAAGCCCTTCGCTCCCGCCGACTATCCGACGCTCGACGCAATTTCGGCGGTGCCGGCTTCCGGCGCCGGCGGCCTCTTGCTGGGCCTCATCGATACCATGGGCAAGAGCGATCTCGTCAGCAAGGGAATCGTGCTCGAGGCGCCGGAGACCTTCGCCACCCTCGCGAACGGCCGGGTGCGCCTCACCTTCTGGAGCATCGCGCGGGAGCACCCGCACGTGGCGCTGGTGTACGGCAAGCCGTCCTGGAGCATCGACGCGTCGATGACCTTCGCGCAGGTGACGGCGGTGCCCACCGGGCGCGCGCTGGACGACGGCTGGGCAGAGTTCAGCACCGGCGACGTCGACGCGTCGATCCTGGGCATTCCCCTGCGCGCCATCGTCGCCGAGGTGGCGAGCCCGCGCATGGGCGGCGCGCACTTCAGCCTCGATACCCTGGAGCTCACCAAAGTCGAAGGTGCGCAAACCGGCGGCGCCGCCTGCACCAGCGTCGCAGACAGTGTCTGCGGGAGCGGCGACTGCGTGCTCGGGCGATGCGTACCCTCGGAGGCCACCTGGGGCGCGCTCCTCTCGGCCGAGCATCGCAAGGAGCTGGTGGGGCGATGGCGCACGACCGTATCGAGCATTCAGGGCTCGCGCGTCGTGGCTTCGCGCGTGCCGTCCTTCGAGGCCGCGGTGCCCGCGCTGGTCGCCGCCGACTCTCCGCGCGCGTTCTACGGAGGGCTGCACAAAGCGATGCAATCGCTCGGCGACTTCCACCTGAGCGAGGGCACACCGGCGAGCGCCCTGGCCAACGCCGTGGTGTCGGCCACCGTGCCGTACCGGCCCACGTCTTCGTTCCTCGGTGCGTGCTTCGGTGAGGTGGCCGACGATCTCCCGGGCGCGTCCGGCGGGTCCATCGCCGTCTACCGCACTGCCGCGACCTCCATCCTGCCCACCGCGCTCCGCGTCGGCGATGTCCTCACGGAGATCGACGGCGTCCCCGCCACCAACTGGCTCCGCGACGCGACCCTCGCCCACGGCGATCGCAGCGCTGCCGACGAGGCCTCGCTATCGGCCACCTGGGCCCTTCGCGCGGCGGATCTCATCGGCCATCATGCCACTTCCTTCAAGGTCCTTCGCTGCAGCGACGCCGCTTGCGTCACGCGCAGCGTCATCGACGTTCCCATCGGGCAGGTGGGGCGTGACGCGCTCGCCGCCTCCGGGCCGTCCGCGACGCTCCTGGGAGAAACCGCCGCGCTCGCGTTCGATGCGGGTGGCGCGCCGGCCACCTCGGCCGGGCTGGTATGCACCGGTCGCTTCAAGGACGCCGTCGACACCCTCACCCCGCGCGCCTCGGGGCTCGACGTGGTCTCGAGCACCGCGCGCACCGGCCGCGTCGACGTGCAGCTCGATGGCTTCATGCCGGCGGACTCGACGGCCTTCGAGGCCGCGTTCAAAGGCTTCGTCGCCACCGGCAAACCGCTCCTGGTGGACGCACGCTATGGCACCGGTGGGCTCAGCAGCGCCGGCACCTTCCTGGCCGGGCTCCTGCGCTCCTCTGCGGACCCGCTCTTCTCCCTGGACTCCATGCGCGCGAGCGTGGAGCACGTGTCGACCGATGCGGCCTTCGCGAAGCAGCTCACGTGTCTGGATTCCCCGGGCGCCCTCGATTGTACGTTTGCCCAGAGCTTCACCGGCAGCAAGGTCACGAGCGTTCCCAAAGTGGCGTGGGTGAACGGCTACGACGTCTCCGAGAACGACATCGTGCCGCGCTTTCTCGCCGGTGGCTCGACCACGCGAATCTTCGCCGCGCACCCCACCATGGGCTCCTTCGGATTCGCGGCGTCGGTTCCGGCCTACGTCGCCGGCTGGGGCGACGGATCGTTCCAGGGATCCGATACACGCTTCGCACCCGATCGCGCGGGCCTCTCCACCGCACGCTGGGAGAGCGGTCACGGCGTGACGCCGGACGAAATCGTCGTCCAGAAGCTCTCCGACCTGCTCCTTGGAAAAGACACCCTGCTCGCTCGCGCCGCCGCGTGGACCGCCGAATGAGGTTCGACATGCATGCAATGAAATGGATCCTGCTCTCGGCAGCGCTCGCGTCCTTCGCGGTGGGCTGCTCTTCCTCCGAAGGCGCGGTAGCCGCACCCGCCGATGCCGGCCCCGGGCCCGATGCGGCGCCCGCCACCGACGCGGGACCCGCGCCCAAGGTCCGCACCCTCACCACCGCCCACCTGGTGGACCCGGACAACCTCACGGTCGGTCGTCTCGGGAGCAACAGCAGTCCCTTCGACTGGCTGGCCGCGGACGAGAGCGGCAACGCCGTCACCATCATGGGTGAGCGCGGCGCGGGTCGCAATCCCAAGGGCGAAGTGGATCTCAAC
>JABFRG010000048.1 GCA_013141295.1 Polyangiaceae bacterium | reverse complement strand
CGTCGGCATCCAGCGCGACCCTGGCCGAGGTGGGCACCGCGCCCGGGAAGGCGGCGATGGCGCAGGTTCGGCTCCCCCGCGATCCGCGTGCGCTCGTCGCCACCGACGACGGCGCGTTGCGAATTGCCCACGCCACCGGCAGTACCCTGACCACCGTCGCGCCCGACGGCAGCGTCGACGGGCTCAACATGGACCTCGGCGAGACCTGCACCGAGGCGATGGTCGACGAGTGCATGACCACGGTGAAGCCGCCATCGCTTCAGTCGTACGCGGTGGCCACCTTCGGAAAGTTCGTGCTGGTGCCCAGCGTCTCCAGTCTCACCGACGGTCCCTTGCCGGTGGTCGTCACCAAGCCCGCGCCCCGGGCAGACGTCGGTGATCCGTTCGCCCGGGTCGCGCAGGGCAACGCGCCTTCACAGCAGGCCTCGGCGCCGCCGGTTCCGTCTCCCTTCGGGTTCGACGCCGACCCCGCTGCCGGAGGCTACGGCGGAGGCAACGTCGCCGTCCCCATCACCTTCCGCATCGACACGCTGGGCCCCACCAAGGCGCCGTTTCGACTGGCCAACACCGCACCGGACGGGCGCTTCGGCGTGCACGACTGCACGCTGCCGCGCGGCATGGCGGTGGACGCCGAGGGTGGCCAGCTCTGGGTTGCGTGTCTCGGCGAAGGCAAGATCACCCGTCACCTGGTGAAGGAGACGGCCCGCGCGCTCGACGTTCGCGCCAAGGACTCGGTGGACGTTCCTGGCGTGACCGCCGTCGCGTTCGATGCACCCGCCTCGACGCTGGTGGCCTATGCGCCGTTCGCTCGGAAGCTCTCCTTCTTCGCGCTCGACAAGGGCAAGGCCGGCGCTCCGCGCACCGTCGACCTGCCGGCGCTCGCCGGCGAACGCGCCATCTCCGAGGAGCTGCGCCGCGGACGCGAGCTCTTCTTCACCACCGATCGCCGCATTTCCATGGGCAAGAAGGCCTGCGCGAGCTGTCATCCGGACGGCGGCGACGACGGCCTCGCCTGGCCCACGCCGGAAGGAAAGCGGCGCACCCTCGGGCTCGCCGGCCGCCTCGGGGACGAGGGCTTCGGCTGGCGCGGCGCGCACGGCAAGCTCGAGACGCACATCAAGAACACCATCACCATCAACCTGCGCGGCAAGGGATTGCCCGACGCCGATCTCGCGGCCCTCTCGGCGTACGTGCGATCCATGAAGGCGCCCGCGGCGCGCCCGCTGAGCACCGAGGCTGCGCGCGGAAAGGTCGTGTTCTCCGGCGCTACCGCCGACTGCGCAAGCTGCCACGTGCCCTCGCGCATGTTCTCCGACGGGCTTCCGCACGACGTGGGCGGCGGCGCGTTCCGCACGCCTTCGCTCATCGGCATCGCCGGCCGAGGTCGCTTCTTCCACGATGGTCGCTATCGGTCCCTCGACGAGCTGCTCACCGGCACCAACGGCAAGATGGGTCAAACCGCTGCGCTGAGCCCCGCCGATCGCGCCGCCCTCAAAGCCTACGTGGAGACGCTGTAGCTCGAATGCTCATCGGGCGGCGGGGATTGCGGTGTAGGTGACCTTGGTGAGGAGGAGCGAGTCGCGATCGAGCATGAAGACCAGGAGGTCGACGTTGGCGGTCTTGACGTCGAATTCGACGTGACCGGACCCGGGAGGCCCCAGGTTGTCGCGCGGCGTGCCGGAGTCCACGACCACCGGTACTTTGGTGAAGTTCCACTTCCACGCGCCACCCTTGGTGTGCACGGCGTAGCAGAAGGACGAGCCCTCCTGTGGAGCGCCGTGGCTCGTCACCATGTCGAGCCGCATCGAACCCACGTAGCCAACGTCCACCGGGTACGTGTCGTTCGCCAGGATGGCGTTGTATTCGGATTCGAGCGCGGGGTCGCACGGTGCGGCTGCCTGTTTTCGGATCTCGTCGATTTGAGACCTGTCGGTTCCAGCATAGCGTTCGCCGAGGCCCCAAGTCCGTACAGGATTCTTGAAGTCGAGGCGGAGCAACGTTGGTTGAGCATGACCGATCCCCGCGGGAGGATCCCATGTGACTTTGAACACCGGATCCTGGTTCACCGGGCCGCCGCTCGACGAGCTCGACGATTGCGACCCGCTCGACCCTCCGTTGCCGTCGATGCGGCCGCACGCCGCTGCTCCCACGAGGCAAACCACGTGCGCGGCGCGCACTGCGCGCCTCAGGGCTGAATCTGAATACATGATGCCTCCGCATATGCCACATTCGCGCCGAGTGGGGACCTGACCCGCATCCGAATGGCGCCACCCGACTGGTAGATCTCCGCAAAGGGCTGCACCGCGCCCGACACGTCCGTGTGGAGCCAGTCGCCCCCGATGCCGGTGAGCAAGCACCGATGCTTGCCGGCATTCGGAGCCGCGACGAGCTCGACATCGTCGTAGGTGCGCTGGTGATTAACCGAGTACACGGGGGTGTAGCCTGCGCAACGCGAGGTCCACGCGCTCCCCGCCATCGGGGCCGGAACCGGCGCGTTCTTCTGCAGGCTGGTGACGCCGGACCGCTCTGCAAGCCCGAACAGAGCCTGCAACGAAGGGCTCACGCTGCCAATGAAGCCGGTCACGAAGGTGAGGCTTCGCTGACCGGCATCCACGTCGATGCTGAGGGTTGGCTTCACGCCGTCGAAGTCGCGCATAGGGTTCGGGGTGGCCGCGCAAGACGAGGGATCGTCCACGCCGCGGATTTCACTGTAGCGCGTGAACTCGACCTTGCCGCCGGCGCCGGGCCCCGGTACGCCAGCCCTTCCGACGCGTCCCGCACGCACCTGATAGTGCGGTGGGCTGCCGGTGACGACGAGCTGCGCGCTCGTGCCCTCGAAGCCGGGCGAGCCGTAGGGAATGCCCACCGATGTTTGGTAGAAGGGGCCGTGCAGCGATGCCCAGCCGCCGAAGGCGACGTCGCCGCCCACCGGCACATCCACGACAATCTCTTCGGGGCTCGCGGTGACGGGGCCGGCCGTACCGCCATTGATGGTGCTGGCGAGCGCGGGCGCGGTGCACGTGTCGCCCTGCGCAAACTGCGTGTAGCCACAGCCCACAGGCAATTTCGTTCCACTGAAAATTGCCCTGGCGCAGGCCCTGACCAACTGGTGCTCTTGGAAGCTGGACTCGTTGTAGCCGGACTGGGTGGGTAGCATCCAGATCGGCGAGAAATTGTCCGGACCGGCAGGGGTGTGCGGGTTCTTATGATCCTGCGTCGCCGCCGTGGCGAGCTCGCCCATCTTGTACGCCGTGCCCTGGTTGAATTGCGTTCCACTCACCGCGCGCCCACCGGCGCCCGCTGCCGCCGTGTGTGGCGACGAAGCCGCTTGCAGTGCCATCGCGCACGACGACAAGCGCGAGATCCGTCGCGCCTTTCACGATGAGAGCTGGGTGGTCATCACGGCACCGGCGGGGCACACCGCTTCGGTGGTGAGCAACGGCAAGGTCGCCGCGGTCACGCTGCAACCGCAGTGCCTGGGCGGGGCCAAGGGACCGGCGGGGCAGACCATTCTGTATCGCGTCGCCAAGTCGGTGACCGCCGCCACCGTCACCGTGGCGCCCGGCCCCGGTCCTTGTCCGAAAGCACCTTGATGCGTGCAGGGTGCACGGTTCGGCAGGCGCACTCGGTCACTGGGTGAACCGACGATCCAGGTGCGCGATCCGGTGCGGCCCCGGTGAAACGGCGACGATCCAGGGGTTTTCTGCGGGTTTTTGCCCGCGCCCGCCCGCCGAGCCGGTTGGTACGCCCGCTGCAACTACATGTGGGACAGCCATGACGAACCGAGAAATCGAGCTCCTGGAAGAAACCGTACAACTCACCGGCGCGGAGCTCGACGAGCTGTTCCGCAGCCAGGGTGACTGCCTCGACACCCGGGAGCGCGCAACCCTCGCCACCATCGGCACCATCGTCGACGCGCCCTGCATTCGCTACATCTGACTCACTTCGGACGCTACCGATACGGTGACGTCGCGAGCACTCGCCGCACGGGACCGTCGATGACGCCGGACTTGGCGGCGGAGAAGGCGATGTGCGGAGACCGCGTACGCAGCGCATTCGCCTCGGCGGTCGCGTCGTAGCCAGGAAGGCTTCGCAGGTACGAGGCCGCGCGGGCGGTCGAAGGGACGCCGAGCGGGACGTGCATGCCGTCGTCGCCCTGGGCCCCGAAGCTCACGAAGAGCTCGATGCGTGGCCCACCGGGCAGCGGGCTCGCCGACACGTAGGCCACGTCGCGCCACGGGTGCTCACGCGTGAGGCGCCCTTTGGATGTGGAGAAGATGCACGTGTCGGTGGCGTCGACGCCGTCCGCGTCGCCGGTACGAAGCGCTTCGAGCGTCCGCTGCAGGTTCTCCCGTGCGCGAAGCTCCCAGCGAGCGTGAAGCGCAGGGCGCTTGTAGATGAACGGGCGCCCGATGAAGCTCTCGAGGACCTTGGTGCGGCCGAGCACGAAGGCACTCTCCAGCGGCACCCAGTCGTACTCCTTGCGCACGTCGCGCTCGAAACAGGCGAACGTGTACGGGTCGGCGGCCAGGATCGACAGGTCTACGTCCTGCAGCGTCTCCAGATCCGAATCGTCGTTCCACGCCACGTCCGGCGGCAGCTCGTGGGTCTTGGTGGCGAGGATGAGAGCGCGTGCTCGCTCGCCCAAAGCTTCCGCGATGCCCATGGCGCGGAACGCTTCGACGGCCATTCGGCCGCTCTCGGCCTCGTTGGAGGTGAGCGGGTTCTGCGCGTACACCGCGTCGTGAAACCAGTACGCCAGGTTCACCAGGCTCGGATTCGCGAGCGACCCGCGGAGCGCCTCGAGCTCGCCGAGCCCATGCTCGATGTGCGTCATCGTGTGGTACGCCCGATGCGGCTCGTCGTAGGCGGTGATGAGCCGGGCGCACCACGCTGCTTCGTCTCGCGTGGCCCCGAGGGCGCGGGCGTCGCGCAAGAAGGCTGCTTCGAGCTCGGTGCGGTTCATGGTCACTCTCCGTCGAGGACGCGGCCCAGGCGCTCGAGGGCGCCATCGAGGTCCGCTTCGTCGAGCGTCCAGGCCAGGCGAAAACCCTGGGGATCGCCGAAGAAGCGGCCCGGCACCACCACCACGTCGTGCCTTGCGATGCCGGCGTCGATGCGGTCGCCGAGGCCTTCGATGTTCGGCGCGCGCACGAAGCCGAAGAGCCCTTCGCGGGGGGCCGACCACGCGAGCCCTCGCGCGCGCAGCCAAGCATCCACGCGCTCGCGCTTGGTGCCCCGGCGGGCGAGGGCGTGATTGCGCAGCTGCGGGAGCTGCTCGAAGGCGCGCACGCCGATGTTCGCCAGATCGAAGGCGAGGATGCCCACGTTGGCGGTGAGCTGGGCCTCGAGGGTCTCGCGGAGCTCGGGCGGCGCCAGCACCCAGCCGATGCGGGTGGGCCCGAGGCCGAAGGTCTTGGTGAGGCTCGAGACGGCGATGACGTTGGCGCCGAGTCGCCGCGCGCTGCTCCGGTAGATGCCTGCGTCGTCGGTGAGCGCGTCGAAGGAGCCGTACACCTCGTCCACCAGCAGGTACGCGTCCTGCGCCGCGGCGATGGCCGCGAGCTCCCGCAGCACGTCGTCGGGGGTGCGCGCGCCGCTGGGATTGTGCAGGTTGGTGACCGCCACCACGCGCGTGCGCGGAGTCATGAGCGCCGCAAGCTCCGCGGGATCGATGGCGTAGTTGCGATGCGCCGGCCGCGGCAGCGCGATCACGCGCGCGCCCAGGCCTTCGGGCACCCGCAGCAGCGGCTCGTAGGTGGGGGTCTCCACGATGGCGTCGTCGCCCGCCGTGAGCAGCGCCGCGAACGCCAGAAAAAGCCCGTGCGAGGCTCCCAGCGCAAGATGGCACTCCTCCGGAGAGACCTGGTTGTGCCGCGCCACCGCATCGATCAAGTGCCCGGGACCCGCCGCTACGGTCACGTCGATGCCGGTCAAGTCCAGCCGCTGGGTGGGCTCGCCGCTGGAGCCCAGGTTGTAGCGCACGCCCTCGAAGTGCGTGCGGGCCCAGCGCAGGTAGCTCGTATCGGCGAACAAGCTACTTGGTCTTGAGGTTGAAGGTACCGCTCCGCAGCACGTTTCCCTGGCCCAGCGACACCTTGAAGTTGCCGTCGACGCCGGTCTTGCTGGTCTCGCCGAGGATGGATCCGGTGAACCCGCCGTCCTTCTCCTTGCGGAAGATGGTGCCGGTGAGCATGCCGTCCTTGAAGAAGCCGCTGACGAGGAAGGCGCCGAGGGAGCCGTCGCCGGTCCCCTCCACGCGGCCGCTGGGGTCCACCTTCAGCTTCATGGTGCCGGGGCCGATTCCCGCCTCCGCCTCGTCAC
>JABFRG010000104.1 GCA_013141295.1 Polyangiaceae bacterium | reverse complement strand
ATCATCCCTCGACTCCTTCTGGCGGCGACCCTTCGCCTCGCCGGTAGAACCTCAGGAACCCATCGTTAATTCCGCGAACCCTTCGAAATTACGCAGCTTCGGGCCGTCGGAATGGAGCCGCACCCAAGTCAGTTCGCCTGGGATGAACTTCTACCACGACCACTTCGTGCCCGGCTATTTCATGCTTGGGCTGCAATACCGTGGCAACGAAAAGTTCGGCTCCAAGCTGAGCACGCAGCTCGGCGAAGAACTGCCTACAGTGATGCGCTGGCACGATTCCGGAGAAGACCCCGTATATGAAGCTGGTTACCAATACGACTGCTCCAGCGCAAATCGCGACAAGTGGGGGTTCTGTGCGTTCCTGCCCGGCGAGGGGCGTCCGGCGACCCAGCCGCCTGCGATTCGTGCTCGGTTCTTTGCGAACTCACTCGCGCCCAAGGGCATGGCGGATGCGCAACGCCAGCTCAGTGAGGCAGCCGGTATGGCTTGCGTTCTCTCCCTGATGCCAACCCGTCTCAATGAGGGTGACGCTGTGCCCACCATCAGCAGCGTGAGCGACCTCAAGCTTCTCGACGGTTGGCTCGAAGGCAGGCAAGCCCTGGCGGCTCGCGCAGTCGGTGGCATCTACCTCGAGAATATGCCCATGACGCTCGTCGACCTGTTCAACTCACAGACGGTTGGCGCAGGGAAGCTCAAGGGGCAAATGGGGGTGGTGGCGATCGAGGCCGTCGCGGCCATGCGAGGTGTCTCGCGAAGCTTCGGCGCCGCAGCGCATGCTGTCACTCAGGCCCGGACTGAAGTTTCGGGTCTCCACGCCTCCCTATCTCTGATTGACAGGCAGCAGCAGGTTGCAGATGCAGAGACGCACCTCCGAAACCTTCAGCACGTTCAGACCATGGCCTTGGCTGCCGCGGACGGCATCTCCCTCAATCCCGTCGATATTGTCAAGGGCGCTTCGAAGGCAGCGATCACTACGGACCTAGGGCTCGTAGCCATCTACCTCGAGACAACGGAGCTCGACCCCGCAAAGACGGCGGTGCTAGATGCCCAACGCCAACAAGCCCTGATAGCGGCTACGCGCCAGCTTGCGCAGTACCGCAAGGACCAAAACGACGCCATTGCGGACGTGAAAGATAAGGGCGGCGTTCTTCAGGCCAAGCTGCTGATCCTCGAGCAAATGAGGAGTGAGCTGGCGGGCAGTCTCGAGCGGGCCTCGGGCAATGGCGCGTGGGCGTGCAAAGACCCCAGCGGTAAAACCATTACCTGTCGGTCATACGTTAACGCAGTCCTGAATGTGCGACTCAGTGGGACGCGTATCCGCTACGAGAACGCGCTCATAGCTGCTCGCGCTCAGGCCTACTACGCGCGTCGCGCGGTGGAGCAGCGCCTTGGTGTCCGACTCGATTCTCTGGAGAGCAATATCGGTCCCCTGGAGGCACCTTCGAAGTGGGCCGATCGCGTGTGCAACATGCACGGCGTAGACTTTGACGCGATGAAGAATGAAACTAGCTCGGCGGATCCTGCGGTGAAGAGGGCTTGGCTGGAGCTCAAAGGGCGTGAGTACGCTAATAGCTTTATCGGTGACTACGTCGACTTGCTCTCCAACTTCGTGGAGTTTTACAATGTGGCGTATCCTTCGCAGGATGGTAACGACACGCTCCTGCTGTCGATGCGCGAAGATGTCGAGCGGCAGACGACTGCCTGTCTTGATTCGTCACGAAATCGGCTCATTAATAGTGACGAGTTGTGGATGGATGCCAACGACCGGAGCTCCGCCGATCGCGTATGGCAGCGGCACATTTGCACGGACACGAAATGCGTTGAGCCGCGCGCGTGGACGAACAAGATTGCGTTCGCACCCCCGACTCCGCTGCCTACCTCAGGTACGTGGCTGTCAACCCGCGCGCCTTACGTCGCTACCGTGAGACCGGAGTATGGGATTCCCGGCGCAACCGGTTATGTATCCCAGGCGACGATTCTGCCCGCGGGCGCCTACATGCTCTCGTTCCGCGACGCGGCTCTCGACCCGACGACGGGCACAGGGACCACCACCGTAACCGGCCCGTATCGCGTGAGTGTATTCGATGAAAGCGGCACGATAGTCGTGACATCGGTATTCTCTCCCGCGCCTGGGCTGTTTCAGGCCGCTCCTGGGCCTGTCACGTTTCCGGTCATGACTGCGCGAACTGTGTCGTTCACTGCGGCCAATAGCGGGCGCTATCGCATCGGTTTCGCTCCGATGGCGAACCCAGGCTCCGATGGCAGCGTCCTCCTTGTCGACGTCCAGCTTGAGCGGGACGACGGCAAGGCGCCGTCCGGCTATGAGTCCACAAATGCAGACGGCATGACTCAACGGACGAACTGCGCCAGCAAGCCGGAACAGCTCCGGGCGCGGTTCCAGCGGAAGTGCGATGCCACGGCAAGCACGAGCGCGCCTGCACGTTGCTACTACGAGAGCCTCTCGTCGTTCGCTCTCGACACGCAGAGGTTCGCTGTGAACGGCAATTCCCTCGCGGACAAGGCCGCTGCCGAGAACTTCAACTACCGCCACGTGGACTTCGCGCTCAACCTGGTCGGTACCGGGGTGCGAAGTTGCGACGAGAACCCGACGCCCGGTTGCTACGCCAACGGAACGCTCGAGTACGACATCGTGCACGAGGCGAACCAGGTGGGCATCGTGGGCTACGATCGCGAGGCGCGGCGCTTCGACTTCGGCGAAGGCGCGATCCGGCACGGCAAGGCGCTTACGGCAGAGCGGTACCTGACGCTGCCGCTTTCGGGCGCCGACACGTCGCTGCTCTCGGGCACCGGCATCACCAAGACGGAGCTGCGCGGACGTCCGCTCGACGGACGGTACCGTGTGCGCATCTACGAGAGCCCTGCGCTGCGCTGGAGCAATCTCGAGGATATCCAGCTCATGATTCGCTACCGGTACTGGTCGCGGGTCACTTCGCCGACGCCCTGATTCCTTCGAGTAGCTGTAGTAGGTAGGAGCAACGTATGCGTTCGTGGTCTATCGCGCTGGTCGCGTTGGCAGTGGCGGCTATGGCATCGGGTCACGCGGCCTCGGCTGCGGGGCGCGATGCCCCAGCAACTACGGGCCCGGCTCCTCTTCGCAACCAGGCGGCGGCACCTTCGCGGGTGCCGTCTCCTGCGGAGCTCGAGGCCATCAAAGCGAAAGCCAAGGCGGCCGCGAAAGCGCGCGAGACCCAGAAGGCCGCGCCGGACGCCAAGGCGTCCAAGGCCAAAGCCAGCGCGGCAACCACCGCTGCCGCCGCGCCCAAGGCAACCGTCGACGCAACCACTCCCGCCGCGGCACCTGCTGCGGCACCCGATCGCGCCGCGGTCTCCTCGCACGCCATCGCGCTGCCGCAAGGTCAGGGCAAGGTCGAAGGGCTCGGCGAGAGCTTCAGCGTCCAGGCCTCCACGGGCATCGCCACGTTCGCGGTGCCCATCCCCGTGCCTCCGGCGCGTGGGGCGGTCGATCCCGCGTTCTCGCTCCACTACAAGACCAGCGGCGGCGCGGGCCTGGCCGGCATTGGCTGGGACATGGGCGTGCCGTTCATCGCCCGCGAGACCAACAAAGGCGTTCCGCGTTACGACGACCGACCCGGCATCTTCCATCCGGAGCAAGACCGCTTCGTGTTCGGCGGCGGGCAGGCGCTCGTTCCCATCTGCGTCATTGTCGTCGACAACTGCGCCGAGGTCACCACCGGCGAGCGCTTCCCGTCCTGGGCCGACGGATGGCAGTACTTCCGCTCCGCCGTCGAAGGTGGATATCAGCGCTTCTTCTGGGCGCCCAACGGCCGCACCTGGCGCGTGCAGGAGCAGTCGGGCAACACGTGGGAGCTCGGCGAGCCGCTCGAAGACTTGCCCGACACCTCGGCCATCGAGGCCGATCCCGAGCACCCCACCCACATCTACAAGTGGAACGTCGCCCGGCAGTACGATCCCGAGGGCGGCACGCAAGGGCAGGCGAAGCCCACGCCCCGCAACGCCGTTCGCTACCGCTACTTCCACAAGGACGGCGCGGCGTACCTGCAAGATGTATATTACACCAACCCGGCCACCGCCGTGGACACCGGCGATCTGGCGAGCTACGGCGTACACGTTCACTTCGCGTACGAAGTGCGCCCGGACGCCACCACCAGCTTCCGCACCGGCTACCGCGTGCGGATGGACCAGCGCATCGCGCGCGTGGACGTCACCACCAAGCCCTTCGACGCCGGCGGCGGCAACGCCGTGCCCATGCCGCGCGTGGTGCTGCGCCGCGTTCACCTGACCTACGATCCCGCCTACCACCAGAGCTACCTGCTCGGCGTCCAGGCCGAGGGTCGCGAACCGGTGCCCGCCACCGAAGGCGCCGACGGCTTGCTTCCGCCCACCAGCGGCGAGCGACTGCCGGCCATGCGCCTCACGTATACGCACGTGGGCCCCGCGGCCATCGACGGGTTCGAGCCCTTCGACACGCAGGAGCGGCCCATCGTGGGCGCACCGGCGCTGCCGTTCTCGGACCCCAACGTCACGCTCATGGACGTGGACCAAGACGGCCTGCCCGACATGGTGCACGCCGATCCATCGCGCTACCGCGCCCTGGGCATTCCGTCGTTCGGTTGGTTCAAGAACGGCCAGAACAGTACGCCGGGCCGCTTCTCTTCGGCGATTCCCCTCGGTCTCGGCCTCCTGGGCTCGGACCAGCCCAGCGATCTGCGCTTCTCCGCGCCCAACGTGGCGGCGCTCGATCTCGACGGCAACGGCATCGTCGACTTCTTTCACCTGCCGCCGTTCGCCACTTCCGCACGCGTGTACACGCTGCAGAATTCAGGCACCTTCGGCGCGAACTGGCAGCTCAAGGGCCGCACCTCGAGCTTTCCGCTGAACCAGGCTGCCAACCTGCAGCTCTTCCAAGACGGCGGCGTGCTCCGCGTGGCCGACGTCAACGGCGACGGCCTGGTGGACTTCGTGCGCCTTACCGGCACGCAGCTCTCCGTGTATGATGCACTGGGTCGCCAGCCGGGCGGCGACGGCCTCTTCGGCACCGGTCGTCGCACCGGGCCGCACACCGCGCAGCTCTCCGAGTTCCCCCACGCGCATTGCGTTCCCACGTTGGCGCCGGGCATTCCCGCGCGCTTCGACGATGCGGCCTTCCGGCTGGCCGACCTGAACGGCGACGGGCTGCTCGACATCGCGTACGTCGCCACCGGCACCAGCGTGAAGTACTGGCCCGGTCGCGGCACCGGCTACTTCGGCACCGGCGAAGAGCCGGCTCCGGGCACCGCGTTCTGCCCCAGCGATCGCTGGATCGCCATGCCCGCACCGGCGGGATCGGTGCCCACCTTCGCATCGCCCGACGAGACCCGCCTCGAGGACATCAACGGCGACGGCCTCGAAGATCTGGTGCACCTCGGGCCGAGCCGCATTCGCGTGTGGCTCAACCTCGGCGGCGAAGGCTTCGCGGCGCCCCGCGACATCACCGGCGTGAACCTCGCCCGGCCCGGCGGCCTGGTGCCCGTGCGCGTGGTCGACATCGACGGCTCCGGCACCCGCGACTTGGTGTACGGCGACGTGGCGAGCGGTCTCGTATACCGCGATCTCTCCGGCGGCCAGCGGCCCGGGCTCCTGGTGGAGCTGGCCACCGGTCTCGGCAAGGCCACCGAGCTCTCGTACACCACGAGCATCAAGGAGCGCTTCGACGCGGCGGCCGCAGGCACGCCGTGGACCACCACCATGCCGCTGGTGGTGCACCTGGTGAAGACGTCGACCGTGCGCGATCACCTCGGCGTGGTCGGTCGTCCCGATGGCAACTACGTCACCACCTACGCGTATCGCGATCCGGTCTACGATCCGCGGCGCCGGGATTTCCAGGGCTTCAAGGACGTCGAAACGCGCGCCCTCGGCGACGCGAGCTCGCCCACCGTCGTGAGCCGTGAGTCGTTCTTGCTTCCCGCCTGCGAGGATCTCGAGCCCGAAGTGGGCATTCCGAGCCCCTGCGTGCCGGCCGGTCGATACCGCGACGATCCGCTTGAAGCGCTCTCGGGCCTCGGCGTGGAATCGCACGTGCTCGGGGTCGACGGTACGCCGTTTTCCACCTCGCATCGCGCCTACAAGATCGCTGCGCTCTACACCGGCCTCGACGGCCGCCGCGTGCGGCAGATCACTACGCCCTACGCCACGTCGTTCCTGTACGACACCAAGCCGGGCAGCGATCGCACGCCCTACGACTTCCCCGTGCAGGACGTGTACGCCGACGTTCCCCTGAACGCCTCGGCCACCCGCAACCTGCACCTGTACCAAACCTACGGCACACAGGGCACGTTCAAGTACCACGACACCG
>JABFRG010000661.1 GCA_013141295.1 Polyangiaceae bacterium | reverse complement strand
GCTTGGCCATGCGCCGAGTGTGCCCCAGTTGGCCCGCTGCAAGGCCACAAAATGCGCATCGCGCGCTAACCAGTCTTGGCCGCGCGCGATGCTCGCTACGAGCTTGCGCTCAGTGACGGATGGTGACGCTGGTGGTGAAGCTCGACTCGGCGAAGGGCGACACCTTGGCGCCCATGAGCGCGGACTTGATGCAGCCGCTGGTGGTGGCCGGGCCGCTCACGCTCACGCTTTGGACGTTGCCGCCCGAGGCGAAGGTGACGGTGGCGCGAGAGACCGGATCGTCGCTGGCCACGCAGGCGCGGGCCGCCGGGAGCACCGCCGAGAGCGCGCTGGTGAGGGCGCCCTGGGAGGGCTTCTGCGGAACGCTGCCGGGCGCGAATTGCGGGCCCTGGTTGCCGTTGCCGCTGGAGTTGTCGCTGCTGGTGCCAGCGGCCTTGCGCATCTCGTCGGAGAGCGTGCCGGAGCTGCCGGTGGGCGCAGGATCCTTCGCGGGCTCCTTCTTCGCCTCCTTGGGATCGACGGTCTTGGGATCGGATGCCGTGGCAACCGGGCCCGCGGCGCCGGGCTTGGGCGCCACCGCGAGGGTCTTCGCATTGCCCACCGGCTTGCCGGGGAGCGTGGTGGGGTCGACCGCGTCGGTCGGCTTGCTCGGCTCGCCGACGTCGGTGGAGGGCTTGTCGCCGCCCGGCTTCGCCGGAGTGGGCTGGGTGTCGGCCTTGGGCGCGTCGACCATCGCCACCGGCTGCTCGGTCTTGTTCTGCGAGCGCACGTACATGAATGCGCCGGCGGCCACCGCCGCAGCGGCGATGAGGCCGCCGCCGAGGAGGAGCACCAGGCCTCCCCCCTTCTTCTGACCACCGCTGTCGGCCGCGGCGTAGGGCGCTGCGACGGCTGCGGAGCTCACCGGCGCCGGGATGCTGGCGGCCGGGGCGCTCATGGGCGAGGAGAGCGGACCCGAGGGGATCGCGGCCGGGATCGAGCCGCTGGCGGGCGGCGCCAGCGAGTCGAGACTGCGCGAGCTGGGCGCGAAGGAGGGAACGCTCGGCGGCATCGAGAGCGCCGAAGCGGGGATCGAGGGGGCGGCCATGGGCGCGGCGCCGACCGGTGCGGGCATCGACGCAGGCCCGGCGAGGAGCGACTGCGAAGTGGGGGCCGGCATCGACACGGGCATCGGCACCGACGCGGGCGGCGCATCCAGCCCCAAGGTTGCCTTGAGGTCGATAACGCCCGAGTCCTCGTGCTCGCGACCGGACTCAGCCGTCGTTTCGCGGACGCTGCTCTGCGGGGGGATGGAGCTCGTGCTGGCGAGCTTGGCGAGATCTTTGAGACTACGACGCGGTGCTGACATACGACCCTCCAAAACACCCGATACCGAAGCCGGTGCGGGTACTTCACTCTTTGCGCGGGCGGCCACGCTGGTTGGCTGACTCGCGGGGGGAGCCGCGCTGTTATGACCCTCACTGAGGGTCGGGGCCAGCACGATTTGCGCATCCGCGAGATAAGATTGACTCGAGCCCGTTTCCCCCGCGGAAAGCCGCTGGAGCACGCTCGACACGAAGGCTTCTCCGACGTCGCCGTCGCCCTCCACGCCTGAACGCGCGGGTAGCGGCCACTCGGAAAGAACCTCGTCGAGATCGAATTTGCGATGGTTGCTCATGGAAGCCCCTTGCCCGCGCGTGCGGACGACACCTCGGGATCGAAACCCCGGGTCACCAAATGCTCTCGAAGTTTGCGCCGTGCCTCGTGGACGCGCCAGGCGATGGTGCCTTCGGGCGCACCGAGAATCGCCGCCGCATCCTCGTGGGAGACGCCGTCCACGCACACGAGAATGAGCGTGGTCCGGAGCGATTCGCTGAGGCTGTCGATGGCCTCGCAGAGCGCGCCGTACATCTCTTTACGGGTGGCCTCCCGCGAAGGATCTTCGCCATTTCGCGAAATGAGCGCGCTCTCCAGGCGGGGATCGTCGACGTCCGCCGCCGGGGTCGCGACCTTGCGGCTGCGGATGGCGTTCAGGGCCAGGTTCACCGCGATGCGGTAAATCCAGGTGTAGGGCTCGCTCCGCCCGTCGAAGCTCTGCATGGCCCGGAAGGCCCGCACGAAGGTCTCCTGGGCGATGTCCTCGGCGGCGGCCTTGTCGCGCAGCATGTGGAGCGCCACCCGATAGATGCGCGCCTGGTGCCTTCGGACCAGTTGCCCGAAGGCCTCGGTGTTGCCCGTGCGGGCTTGGTCGAAAAGGGCTCGGTCGGTCGGGGTCGACATGAGGGGCGAGGTGGGCGCCGGAAGCGGTTGAGGCATGGTCGCAAAGCCTGGCGAAAACGCCACTTTCCGGTGACGGCGCGGGGCACGAACGGAAATCGGGGCGGAAATCGACCCGAGGACCGCGATCGCCTTCTTTGGCGGGGGGAGTGAACATACCGTAACCACGCGATGTTGGACAGCAGACCCCCCAAAACCTTGGCCCGGACCCCCTGTCTCGCAAGAAAAGTGAAATAAAACCGGAAGCTCGTCGACCAGGGGCGGGTGGAACAGGAAGCGGGCTTCGACAGTTTCTCGCCACGCCGGACTTCCGGTGGAGGCCGGATTGCATCTAAACCCGCAGTCAGGTCCGGCAGTGGTTCCGGAGAGTCAGGCGCGGCTGGAGTATTCGCTCCCCCCGGCCCGCGGTTGCGAGTAGCGGTGGTGCGCGGAGTTTTGGGCCGAGGAGAACGCGATGTCGATGGTTCAGGTGGAAGAGACCGCCAAGCGCGGAGCCGCAGCGGACGACGTGAAGCGTGAGCTGCGGCAAGCGCTGTCGGCAGAGGAGGGGAGCCGCAAGTGGGTCCAGCGCGGCATCATCGCCGTCGTCGTGGTCGCCATCATCGCCGTCGGGCTCATCGTCCGCGCCAAGAGCAAGCCGCCGCCGCCGGCGCGCTTCGTCGTCGCCCAGGTCACCTCGGGCGAGGTGGTGGAGAAGGTGCAGGCCACCGGCGCGGTGCAGCCGCTGCTCCAGGTCAACGTGGGCGCCCAGGTGAACGGCCGCGTCACCAAGGTGAACGTGGACTTCAACTCGGTGGTGAAGAAGGGCGACGTCCTCGCCGAGATCGACGCCACCGTGTACGGCGCGCAGGTGAACCAGGGGCAAGCGAGCCTCCTGGCGCAGCGGGCGCAGGTGGAGAGCTCCAAGGCCAACGCCGAAGCCACGCGCCTCAACTACGAGCGCATCCAGAAGCTCTCGGCGCAAGGCCTGGCCAGCCGCGGTGAGCTCGACGCCGCCAAGGGGCAGTTCGAAGTGGCGATGGCCCAGGTGAACGCGGCGCAGGCCCAGGTGGCCGCCATCAACGCGCAGCTGGTGCAGTCGCAGAGCAACGTGGGCTTCACCAAGCTGTTCGCGCCGGTGGACGGCATCGTCGTCTCCCGCGCCATCGATCCCGGCGCCACGGTGGTGGCGAGCTTTCAATCGTCCACCCTCTTCGTCATCGCCCAGGACCTCAAGCGCATGCGCGTGATGGCCGACGTGGACGAGGCCGACGTGGGCAAGCTCCGCGCAGGCATGGAAGTGGACGCCTCGGTGGACGCGTTCCCGGGCGAGGTCTTCCGCGGCAAGGTGGAGCAGGTGCGCTACAGCCCCAACACCGTCTCGGGCGTCGTCACCTACGCCGCGGTGGTGGAGGTGGCGAACCCCGAAGAGAAGCTCCGGCCGGGCATGACCGCCACCGTGACGGTGCGCACCAACGAGGCGAAGGACGCCATTCGCGTGCCCAACGCCGCGCTCCGCTACAAGCCGTCGCCGCCGCTGGGCGCCGACGGAAAGCCGGTGGTGCAGCCGCCGGAGCCGCCGCTCGCCAAGGGCAAGGGGCGCGTCTACGTGGTCACCAGCGACAAGCCGGGCGAAGAGACCTCCGAGGCGCGCATCGTCGACGTGGGCGTCACCGACGGCGTGAGCACCGTGGTGACCGGCCTCGCGGTGGGCACCAAGGTGGTCACCGACGAGACCGACGACGCCGAGAAGAAGAAGAAGGGAAAGATGTTCTGAGCATGACGGAACCTCTCATCGCCCTCCACGACGTCACGAAGGACTACGTGTCCGCGGCCGGCGTGGTGCACGCGCTCCGCGCCATCGACATCGACATCATGCCGGGCGAGTTCGTGGCCATCGTAGGCACGAGCGGCTCCGGCAAGTCGACGCTCATGAACATCCTCGGGTGCCTCGACCGGCCCACCCACGGCACCTACACGCTGGCCGGCTTCGACGTGGGCGCCCGCACCAACGACGGCCGCGCCATCGTGCGCAACCGGCTCATCGGCTTCATCTTCCAGGGCTTCAACCTGCTGCCGCGCACCACCGCCCTCGAGAACGTGGAGCTCCCACTCTCGTACCGCGGCGTGGCCGCCAGCACCCGCCGGGCCCGGGCCGAGAAAGCGCTCACCGCGGTGGGCCTCCAGGGTCGCATGGACCATACACCGAACCAGCTCTCCGGCGGTCAGCAGCAGCGGGTGGCCATCGCCCGCGCGCTGGTCACCGATCCGCCGCTGCTCCTGGCCGACGAGCCCACCGGTAACCTCGACACCCGGACCAGCCTCGAGGTCCTGGCGCTCTTGCAACGACTCAACCGCGATCTCGGCATCACCATTTGCCTGGTCACCCATGAGCACGACATCGCCGCTTGCGCCTCCCGGGTCATCACCTTTCGCGACGGGCGCATCGTCAGCGACGTGCGCCAGGACGAGCCCAAGGACGCGGCGCGCGAGCTCCAGCTCCTGGGGCCGGCCGAGGAGAGCAAGGCCGAGCACTCGGAAGAAGACCCCAAGGTCGCGCGGCTCCGGCGCATCGGCGGGCCGCTGCCCTTCGCGGTGTACGCCATGATGTTCGTGGGCGCGCTCCTGGGGCTGGGGGTGGGTGCATTCTACAACTCGCTGGTTCTCGGCTTCAAGGTGGCGTGGATTCCCCCGGCTTCCGCGCTGCTGGGCGAGGCCATCCTCGGCGCGCGCTATGCCAAGAGCCGGTTGGGGCGTCCGCTCACCCACGATCAGCGCATTCGCGCGGCCCTGTACTACACGCTGGGCACCGTCGTGCTGTGGGGCGCCATGACGGCGCTTACCATGCCCGACCCCATGTGGAAGGCAATCTTGCCGCTGGCGGGCGCCAAGCTCGCGGTCTTCGGGCTCGGCATTCTCGGGGTGGTGCTGGCCTCGGCGCTGGTGCGCTACGGCCTCCTCTGGGCCTTCTCGCCGCGGCTCCGCAAGCTCCAACCGAAGCCCAGCACATGACCGGTCTCGTCGCCAACGCGGTCCGGCTGGCGCTCTTCGCCATCGTGCGGAACAAGACCCGCTCGGTGCTGACCGTGCTCGGCATCCTCATCGGCGTGGCGGCGGTGGTGAGCGTGACGGCGCTGGCCGGCGGCGCCTCGGCCAAGGTGGGCGGCGCCATCGACGGCTTCGCCACCAACGCGCTCTTCGTGAACCCGCAGCCGACCCAGACTTCGGGTGCCAAGGGCAAGGCCACCGGGCGCCTCACCGACGCCGACGCGCGGGCGCTCTCGCGCGAAGCCGCCAGCGTGGCCTACGCCGCCCCGTTCCTCTCCACGCAAGTGCAGATGGTCTACCAGGACCGGAACGTCAACACGATGGCCGCCGGCTCGCTGCTGCCGTACTTCCCGATCCGCCGCTACACCGTCGACAAGGGCGCCTTGTGGACCGAGGCCGACGAGACCCTGAAGACCAAGGTGTGCATCATCGGGGGCACGGTGGCCGACAAGCTGTTCGGAACCGACGATCCGGTGGGCCGGGTGGTGCGCATCGGCGTGCACCCGTTCCGCATCATCGGCGTCATGGCCCGGCGCGGCACCTCGCCCTTCGGCGAGGATCAAGACGACCGCATCCTCATGCCCATCGGCACCTTCCGCTCGCGCATCATGCACACCGCGCCGGGCCGCGCCGATCTCATCCTGGTGTCGGCCACCTCCGAGGAGACCACCGGGCGCGCCGAGGCCGAGGTGCGGGCCATCCTCACGCAGCGGCATCGCATCACCCCGGGCTCGGAGCCGGACTTCACGGTGAACTCCCAGGCGGAGCTCCGGAACATGCAGCGGGGCATCACCGACGCGCTCACCGCGCTGCTCCTGGGCGTGGCCGCGGTGAGCCTCCTGGTGGGCGGCATCGGCGTCATGAACATCATGCTGGTCTCGGTGGCCGAGCGCACCCGCGAGATCGGCATTCGCATGAGCATCGGCGCGCGCGCCCGCGACATCCTGGTGCAGTTCCTGGTGGAGGCGGTGGTGCTCACCATGGTGGGCGGCTTCTTGGGAACACTGCTGGGGGTGGGCGGCACCTTGGCGGCGGGCAAGGCCCTGGACTGGGACGTCTCGCCCACACCG
>JABFRG010001261.1 GCA_013141295.1 Polyangiaceae bacterium | reverse complement strand
GCTCCGGACCGCGGCCCGCGCTCGAGATGCCGACCCCGCTCGCGGGTGTTCCGCTTTCACCCGAGCCCGCGCGCCCGCCGATGCCGAGCGTGCCGAAGGTGATGGTCAACGATCCGCCGCCGGTGGTGCTGGCGCCGCCGCCCATCTCGGCCACGCAGCCGGTGCCGCCGCAGATCTCCTTCGCCATTCCCGACGGGCCTGCGTCGGGGCCTCGGCCGCACGTGGTGTTGCCGGGGACGATGCCCGCGATTCCGCGCCCGGTCGCCGCGGTGGTTCAGGGGCCCAGCGCCGAAGACGACTTCGCCGACGGCGCATCGCGACGCACCTGGATGACCGTCATGTTCCTGGTGCTGTCGGTGGTGGCCGGCGCCGCGCTCGGCCTCATCTACCGCAAGCTGCTCGCCGGATAGCGATCCCGGCGCTCCAAAAAACGAAACCGCGCTCGCCGTTTCCGGGAGCGCGGTTGGCTACGTGACTCGCTCGAACGCTTACTTACGCTGGTCGACCGGCACGTACTCGCGGGCGGTGGCGCCCGTGTAGATCTGCCGCGGACGGCCGATCTTGGTGGTGGGATCTTCCATCATCTCCTTCCAGTGGGCAATCCAGCCGGGGAGGCGACCGATGGCGAAGAGCACCGTGAACATGTTGGTGGGGAACCCGAGCGCGCGGTAGATGATGCCCGAGTAGAAGTCGACGTTCGGGTACAGCTTGCGCTCGACGAAGTAGCTGTCCTTGAGGGCGGCTTCTTCGAGCTCCTTGGCGATGTCGAGGAGGGGATCCTGGATGCCGAGCTTCTTGAGGACCTTGTCGGCGGTGGTCTTGATGATCTTCGCGCGGGGGTCGAAGTTCTTGTAGACGCGGTGCCCGAAGCCCATGAGGCGGAAGTTCGAGTTCTTGTCCTTGGCGAGCTCGACGTACTTCTTCACGTCGCCGCCGTCACGCTTGATGCCCTCGAGCATCTCGATGACTTCCTGGTTGGCGCCGCCGTGGAGCGGGCCCCAGAGGGCGAGGATGCCGGCGGCGATGCTGGCGAAGAGGTTGGCGCGGGAGCTGCCCACCAGACGCACCGTCGAGGTCGAGCAGTTCTGCTCGTGGTCGGCGTGGAGGATGAACAGGAGGTTCATCGCGGCTTCCACTTCCGGGTCCACGTTGTAGGGCTCGGCCGGGACGCTGAACATCATGTTCAGGAAGTTCGCCGCGTACTTGAGGTCGTTGCGCGGGTAGACGAACGGCTGCCCGATGGACTTCTTGTAGGCGTAGGCCGCGATGGTGCGGACCTTGGAGATGAGCCGGGCGATGGTGGTGTCGAGCTCGTCCTTGTTGGAGAAGTCGATGTCGTCCGGGTAGTACGTCGACAGCGAGCACACCATCGACGAGAGCACCGCCATGGGGTGCGCGGTGGAGGGGAAGCCGTCGAAGAAGTGCTTCATGTCCTCGTGCAGCAAGGAGTGCCGCGTGAGGAGCGTGGAGAAGCGATTCAGCTCCGCCGCGTTCGGCAGGTTTCCGTAGATGAGCAGGTAGGCGGTTTCCACGAAGGTGGATTTCTCGGCCACTTGCTCGATCGGATACCCGCGGTACCGGAGGATGCCTTTCTCACCGTCCAGGAACGTGATGGCGCTCTTGGTGGACGCGGTGTTCATGAACGCCGGGTCCAGGGTTACGAGACCGGTCTTCGCTCGGAGCTGCGCGATGTCGAGCGCCTGCTCGTTCTCGGAGCCGATGATTACGGGGACTTCGAGCGAGCCGCTCGCGTGCTTGATCTCTGCCTTTTCGGTCACGACGACCCTCCAGATTTACGGTGCATCGCGCGCGCTACATGCGTGTGCGCGCCTACGCTCTTCGCCGCACCATAGCGTCAGTCGCGGCTTCTGGGTACCCCTTCCATGACGCGAGGTGTCGTTCCGGGGCGCTCTCCAGAGCCGTGTCCCACATTGGTGCCATAGTGTCGAAACCCGCCAAATCCTGGCGTTTCAGCGGGGGCGAGGCTCGCGCCTCCGGAGCGGCGCGAGGCGAACCGACTCAGGGGTCGTCGGGGGCGCCGTCGGGCTTTCGCAACCCGAGCCGCTTGCGGAGGGCCCGGGCCGCCTGTCGCGATATCTCCACCCGGTGCCCCGGCGGTACGTGGGCGATCATGCCACCGGTGTCGGCGTTCTCCAGCTTGCTCACGTGCACCAAGCTGAGGAGCGCCTTGCGATGCACCCGCACCACCGTGTCGGGCAGTCGATCCTGGAGCGCCTGCAGCGACTGGTCGGTGAGGAGCTCGCCGGCCGGCGTGTGGATGGTCACGAGCTCGCCCTCGAGGACCGCATGGGTGATCTCCCGCGGGTCGATGAGCACGATGCCGCTGCGGGTGGGGATGGCCAGCCGGTTGAGGCCGTCCTTGGCGCTCTCGCGTACCTTGGCGGTCTCCGCGCGAAACCGCTCGACGGTCTCTCGGGAGCGCGCCCGCGCCAGAGCCTTCTCCAGCCGATCTTGCTCCACCGGCTTGAGCAGATAGTCGACGGCGCCCACGTCGAAGGCCGCCACCGCGTGGTCGGCGTAGGCGGTGCAGAAGATGACGTAGGGACCGTCCTCCGGCATCAGCGCCATGGCCTCGAGCCCCGTGAGGCCCGGCATCTGGATGTCGAGGAGCAGCACGTCGGCGGGCGACTCCTTCACCGCCCGCAGCACCTCGATGCCGTCCCGGCACTCGCCCACCACGGTCACGTCGGGCACCTCGCGCAAGAGGCGCAAGAGGCGCTTGCGAGCAATCTCCTCGTCGTCGGCGATCAACACGCGCATCAGTGAGGCTCCGCGCCGGTGTTCCGGTCTTCCATGGTGGGTAGGTCGAGGGTAGCGCGGGTGCGCGCCGGGGTGGCGGCCGGACCGATGGTGAAGCGCGCGGCCCCGCCGTAGGAGAGCTGGAGCCGTCGCTCCATGGTGGGGAGGCCCTCGCTGCCCGGGCGCGGTCCTGTGTAGGTGCCGGGATTCTCCACCGAGAACCGTACACCATTTTGGGTGCATTCTACAGTGACCTCGATGGGGCCGCGATGGCCGGCCCGCGGGCCGTGCTTCAGCGCGTTCTCCACCAGCGGCAGGAGGAGCATCGGGGGCACCACGCGGTCGGAGATTCCGGCGGCCGCCCCATCCACCTTCCACACCAGGCTGAACGCGTCCGGATCGCGGATGCGGTGGAGGGCGAACAGCTCCCGCAGGAGCGAGAGCTCGCGTTCGAGGGGCCACCAGGCGGAGCGCACGCCGGCGAGCAGCGAGCGCAGCATCGACGAGAGCTGGAGGATGGCGCGCTCGGCGGTCTCGCCGTCTTCCCGGCACCATTCGGCGATGGCGTTGAGGGTGTTGAAGAGAAAGTGCGGATCGAAGTGCGCACGCAAGGCCAGGAGCTGCGCCTGCTCGGCCTCCATCGCCAGGAGCTCGGCGCGGCGGCGCGCCTTGTGCAAGCTCGCTTCGAGGCCGATGTCGCGGCCGAGGCCCCAGCCGCCCACCAGAAAGAGCGCCCACGAGACGGTGATGGTCTGGAGGCTGGTGAGGAAAGTGAAGCCCATGCCCAGCGCGGTGGGGAGCACCAAGCCGAGGAAGACCACCACCACCGTGGTGATGCCCGCGTAGACGAGCAGGCGCCCCAGACCCAGCTCCTCCTCGCTGTCGGGAAAGAGCAGGCGCCAGGAGAGCGGCGCGACGAGCACGAAGGCCACGCACAGGAGCACACCCAGGAGCACGGCCAGCGGATCGCTGCTGAATGTGGTCTGCGCGTACACCAGCGGCATGCTCACCAGCACGATGGGCACGAGTCGCTTGGGCCGAGACAGCGCGTGCGCCGTCTCGCGGATCACGCGGCTGAGCTGAGGAGCGCCGGATTCGGCCATCGAATCGACGGTACCAGTCGCAGCGCCCTCTGCCATCGCCCATGCGCCGAGCGGTCGCGGACCGGTTGCGAGCGGCGCTGGTACGCGCCCAGCCACCCATCTGGGCCCTCGGCTCAAGCTATGCAACGGGTTGCCGTTATCAACGAGCACGAGGCAGATCAAGGGGCCCACGAAGTTCGAAGCGACGCCGTTCCAGCGTCGAAGCGGACCTCGTGTGCCTCTCGGGCCCGCCTCCCCAACGAACCAACGAAACCTCCACTCCGGGCCTATTCGCGCCCGGTCTCTTCGAAACAAGAGGAAGGGTGCTGCTACAATGAGAAGGTTGAATTTGAGCAATGCGCGTCGAGCGCTCCGAAACCTGGCCATGCTGGCCACCGTCGGCATCGCCGCCTGCTCGGCGTCGACCGGCTCCGAGAAACCCAAGGGCGATCCGCAGGACCCGCTGGGCTACGACGACGACTCCCTGACGGCCCTCGCGACGGCGTGTACGTACGATCCGGCCACGAACTTCATGACGGTCACCATCGCCACCGGCGAAACGGCCATCATCTCGAAGCGCGCGGCGGACTCGGCGATTCTTCAGAACGGCGCCACCTGCAACAGCACGGTGGCTCCCAACGGTCCGGTGCTCGTCACCGCGACGGCGCTGAAGAAGATCACGGTTACCGGCTCGGGCGGTGCCGACACGCTGATCCTCGACTTCACCAACGGCGTCTTCGCCACCGGTACCTCGTCGGCATCGGCGTCCGGCATCGTGGTCGACATGGGCGCTGGTAGCGACAAGGTCGGCATCAAGGGTACGACCGGCGCCGACAACTTCGTCCTCGGCGCGGGCGGCGGCACGCCGGCCCTGCTCACCAACACCGACCTCTTCAAGGACGTCATGGTCACGGGCGCGGAGACCTGGATCGTCTCCCTCGGCGACGGCGACGACGTGTGGTCCGCGGGCGGCAACGCCACCGCGGGTGCGGTCTTCGGCGCAGCCGTGACGGTGTACGGCGGCGCGGGCAACGACACCTTCAACCAGGGCACGGCCGTCACGCTCAGCGAGACGCTCTCCGGCGGCGCTGGCACCGACACCGTGAGCTACGCTTCGCGCACCGCCGCGCTCACGATGATCCTCGGCGACGCCACGGCCACCGACGGCGAGACCGGCGAGCTCGACGACCTGAGCGACGACATCGAGGTCGTCAACGGCGGCAGCGGCAACGACTCCATGGGTGGCACTGCCTCGCCGCACACCTTCAACGGAAACGACGGCGACGACACCTTCAATCAGGGCGCGACCACCAACGGCGCCGAGGTCCTCAACGGCGGCAACGGCATCGACACGGTCGACTACAGCGCCCGCTCCCTGGGCGTCACGGTCACCATGGACGGCGTCGCGGCCAACGACGGCGAAGGCGGCGCGACCGAAGGCGACAACGTCAAGGCCGACGTCGAGAACTGCAAGGGCAGCTCGGCGGCCGACAACATCACCGGCGGCCCCGGTAACAACACCATCACCGGCGGCCTCGGCGCCGACACGCTGAGCGGCGGCGCTGGCGACGACGTCTTCGTGGCCCTCGCGGCCACCGACGGCGCCGACATCATCAGCGGCGGCACCGGCTCCGACACCATGGACTATCGCCTCCGTACGGCCGCCATCACGGCGACCCTCGACGGCGCCACCACCTCCGGCCTCGGCGGCGGTAGCGAAGGCGACATCCTCGGCGCGGCGTGCGCAGCCCCCCTCCCCTACGTGGGTTGCACGGACGTGGAGAACATCTGGGGCGGCACGGCTGCGGACGTCCTCACCGGCAACGGCTCTGCCAACGAGCTCGTCGGCGGCACCGGCAACGACACCCTTAGCGGTGGCGCTGGCGACGACGTCCTCGAAGGCGGCGGCGGCACCGAGGCCAACGTCCTCGACTGCGGCTCCGGCGACGGCGACACGGGCTTCGGCCAGGGCTCCGGCGGCGCGGCCTCCCGCACCAACTGCGAGTTCTGACCAGCTGGCAGCGTGAACAGCTCGGCGGCGATGCGCGAAATGCGCCTCGCCGCCGAAGCCTATTTTGTCGGCACGCGGGGTGCATTGCTCCTTCGCAGGAGCATGCAATGACGGAACGATGGCGGGCGCTTTCGGGTGCAGCGGTGGCGGCCTTTGGGCTCGCGGTGGCGTGCTCTTCGGCCGGTGGGGGCGCTTCTTCCGGCATCGGGTCGGGGAGTGACGCGGGGACCGATGCAGACGCCGATGCGGCCCCCATCGGGCCGCCGCAGATCGAGCGCATGGCCTACTACGCGGGCCCCCGCGGGCCGCGGATCCTGATTCGCGGCGTCGATGGCGAGCCCGCAGACCTGCTCACGCTGCGGCTGGAGTTTCTCGATGCCACCGGCGCGCCGGTGTTGGTGGACCTGGGCAGCGGCACCCCGGACACCTCGGACCTACTGGTGAACGCCATGGCCACGCTGCAGGATGGGGTGTTCCTCGTCGACATGCAGAGCGCACTCGGCTT
>JABFRG010000096.1 GCA_013141295.1 Polyangiaceae bacterium | reverse complement strand
CCCATAGCTGCCTCCTCAGCGGCGCCGCGAACGGGCGTCGCTGAGACAAGGAGACCGCATGGCGCTCATTCGTGCTGGGACCTGGCGCATGCCGAAACCACCGCCGCGCAGCGGCTTCGTTCAACGGAGTGGTTAGCTGGCCTGTTCTTGGGCGCCCGAGCCCGAGCCCGAGCTCGGGGCACGGAGGAGCGTGCATCTTGCACGCAACGACTTGGCCCGGTTCTCGCTTGCAATCGGGGTTAGGGTACGACTCCCTTCCAGAATCCCGCACATGACGAGCGCCGCGTGCCGAACGGCCACGCTCGACCGTCCTCTGGCGGGGCAGAATGCCTCGATGGGGCGTTTTTGCCGCCATATGGGGCAAAATCCTCAGTCATTTCAGCTGGATTGAAACTTGCTCCAGGCGGTTTCGCGCGTCCTTTGCGCGCGGAGGTTCATCGCCCGTGGGATTGGAAACGACCGCAGTTGCTCGCACCAAGTCGTCCCGCAAGAAGAACGCGGCGCCCGCCCGCACCACGCCGCCGTCCCCAGGTGCGCGCGGAGGCGTCGATCCCGAACGCCTGGACGAGCTGCTCCACGCGCTCCGCGCCCTCGAGGCCGGCGACTTCACGGTGCGCCTGAAGGTGCCGCGGGGCGGTGGAACGCTGGGGGCCATCGCGAAGACCTTCAATGCCGTGGCGAGCCGCAACGAGGCGCTCACCCACGAGACGGTGCGCGTGGCGCGGGTCGTCGGACGCGAGGGCCGCATGGCCGAGCGCGTGGACCTCGGACCCGAGGTTCCCGGCGACTGGGGCCGCAGCGCCTTCTCCATCAACGCGCTCATCGGCGATCTCGTGCAGCCCACCACCGAGGTCGCGCGCGTCATCAGCGCGGTGGCCGAGGGCGACCTCACGCAGAAGATGGCCTTGGAGATCGAGGGACAGCCGGTCAAGGGCGAGTTCCTGCGCATCGGCACCACCGTGAACTCGATGGTCGATCAGCTGAGCTCCTTCGCCGCCGAGGTCACCCGCGTGGCCAAGGACGTGGGCACCGAAGGAAAGCTCGGCGGACAGGCCGACGTGAAGGGCGTCTCCGGCATCTGGAAAGACCTCACCGACAACGTCAACCAGCTCGCCAACAACCTGACGGCCCAGGTGCGCGGCATCGCGCTCGTCACGACCGCCGTCGCCAACGGCGATCTCTCGAAGAAGATCACCGTCGACGCCCAGGGCGAAGTGCTCGCCCTCAAGAACACCATCAACACGATGGTCGATCAGCTGAACTCCTTCGCCGCCGAAGTTACCCGCGTGGCCAAGGAAGTGGGCACCGAAGGAAAGCTCGGCGGACAGGCCGACGTGCAAGGGGTCTCCGGCATCTGGAAAGACCTCACCGACAACGTGAATTTCATGGCCACCAACCTCACGACGCAGGTGCGCGGCATCGTGAAAGTCGTCACCGCGGTCGCCAACGGCGATCTCTCGCAACGCCTCAAGGTCGACGCCAAGGGCGAGGTCGCGGCGCTCGCGAACACCATCAACGACATGACCGACACCCTCGGCCTCTTCGCCGAGCAGGTGACGCGCGTCGCCAAGGAAGTGGGCACCGAAGGAAAGCTGGGCGGGCAGGCCGACGTGAAGGGCGTGTCGGGGGTCTGGAAGGACCTCACCGACAACGTGAATTTCATGGCCACCAACCTGACGACGCAGGTGCGCGGCATCGTGAAGGTCGTCACCGCCGTCGCCAACGGCGACCTCTCGCAGAAGCTGGTGGTAGACGCAAAAGGCGAGATCGCCGCGCTGGCGGAGACGCTCAACAGCATGACCAAGACCCTCGGCATCTTCGCCGAGCAGGTCACCAGCGTGGCCAAGACGGTGGGCGTGGAAGGCAAGCTCGGCGCGCAGGCCGAGGTGCCCGGGGTCGCCGGCACCTGGAAGGACCTCACCGACAACGTGAATCTCCTGGCCAACAACCTCACGGCGCAGGTGCGCAACATCGCCGAGGTGACCACCGCGGTGGCCAACGGCGATCTCTCGCGCAAGATCAGCGTCGACGCCAAGGGCGAGGTCAACGAGCTGAAGAACACCATCAACACCATGGTGGATCAGCTCCGCTCCTTCGCCGGCGAAGTGACCCGCGTGGCCAAGGAAGTGGGCACCGAAGGAAAGCTGGGCGGACAGGCCGAGGTGCGAGGCGTCTCCGGCACCTGGAAGGACCTCACCGACAACGTGAACGTCCTCGCCGGAAACCTCACCGACCAGGTGCGAAACATCGCCAAGGTCACCACCGCCGTCGCCAACGGCGACCTCTCGCAGAAGATCACCGTCGACGTGCGCGGCGAGATCCTCGAGCTGAAGAACACCATCAACACCATGGTGGATCAGCTCCGCTCCTTCGCCTCGGAAGTGACCCGCGTGGCCAAGGAAGTGGGCACCGAAGGAAAGCTCGGTGGCCAGGCCCAGGTGTCCGGCGTATCCGGAACCTGGAAGGACCTCACCGACAACGTGAACGTCCTCGCCGGAAACCTCACCGACCAGGTGCGAAACATCGCCAAGGTCACCACCGCCGTCGCCAACGGCGACCTCTCGCAGAAGATCACCGTCGAGGCGCGCGGCGAGATCCTCGAGCTCAAGAACACCATCAACACCATGGTGGATCAGCTCAACTCGTTCGCCGCCGAAGTGACCCGCGTGGCCAAGGAAGTGGGCACCGAAGGAAAGCTCGGCGGACAGGCCCAGGTGCGCGGCGTCTCCGGCACCTGGAAGGACCTCACCGACAACGTGAATTCCATGGCCTCCAACTTGACCGGCCAGGTGCGCAACATCGCGCTGGTCACCACCGCCGTGGCCAACGGCGACCTCTCGAAGAAGATCACCGTCGACGTGAAGGGCGAGATCCTCGAGCTGAAGAACACCATCAACACCATGGTGGACCAGCTCAACTCGTTCGCATCGGAAGTGACCCGCGTGGCCAAGGAAGTGGGCACCGAAGGGAAGCTCGGCGGGCAGGCCGAGGTGACCGGCGTCGCCGGCACCTGGAAGAACCTCACCGACAACGTGAATTTCATGGCCCGTAACCTCACCACCCAGGTGCGCGGCATCGTCAAGGTCGTGACCGCGGTGGCCGACGGCGATCTCTCGCAGAAGCTCGTGGTGGAGGCCAAGGGCGAGGTGGCCGCGTTGGCCGAGACCATCAACAACATGACCGGCACCCTCGGCGTCTTCGCCGAACAGGTGAGCACGGTGGCCCGCGAAGTAGGTATCGAAGGAAAGCTCGGCGGTCAGGCCAAGGTCCCCGGCGTCGCCGGCACCTGGAAGGACCTCACCGAGAACGTGAATTTCATGGCCTCCAACCTCACGACGCAGGTGCGCGGCATCGTCAAGGTCGTGACCGCGGTCGCCAACGGCGATCTCTCGCAGAAGCTGGTGGGCGTGGAGGCCAAGGGCGAGATCGCCGCCCTCGCCGACACCATCAACGATATGTGCGACACCCTGGGAACGTTCGCCGACCAGGTGAGCACGGTGGCCAGCGAAGTGGGTATCGAAGGGCAGCTCGGCGGTCAGGCCAAGGTGCCCGGCGCCATGGGCACCTGGCGTCAGCTCACCGACAACGTGAATCAGCTGGCCGCCAACCTCACCAGCCAGGTGCGCGCCATCTCCGACGTGGCCACCGCCGTCACCAAGGGCGACCTCACGCGATCCATCGACGTGCAGGCGTTGGGCGAGGTGGCCTCGCTCAAGGACAACATCAACCAGATGATCGTGAACCTGCGCGAGACCACGCAGAAGAACATGGAGCAGGACTGGCTGAAGACCAACCTGGCCCGCTTCTCGAGCATGATGCAGGGGCAGAAGGATCTGCAGGCGGTCTCCGACCTCATCATGTCGCAGCTCACGCCGCTGGTCTCGGCCCAGCTCGGCGCTTTCTTCCTCATGGAGAGCGAAGAGGGCACGCCGGTGCTCACGCTGACCAGCAGCTACGCCTACACCGAGCGCAAGAACGTTTCGACCCGCTTCAAGCTCCGCGAGGGACTGGTGGGGCAGTGCGCGTACGAGCGCAAGGGCATCCTCATCGGTCGCGCCCCCACCGACTACATTCTCATCTCGTCGGGCCTGGGCGAGGCGCAGCCGGTGAACATCCTGGTGCTCCCGGTGCTCTTCGAGGGAGAGGTGAAGGCGGTCATCGAGCTGGCCTCGTTCCACGCCTTCAGCCCCATCCACCAGCTGTTCTTGAACCAGCTCACCGAGAGCATCGGCGTGGTGCTCAACGTCATCACCGCCAACATGCGCACCGAGGAGCTGCTGCAACAGTCGCAGGGGCTCACCCAGGAGCTGCAGAGCCAGTCGAAGGAGCTCACCACCCAGCAAGAGGAGCTCAAGCGCTCCAACCTGGCGCTGGAGAAGCAGGCGCTCGAGCTGGAAGAGAAGGCGCGGCAGCTGGCCAACCAGAACAGCAAGGTCGAGGAGAAGAACCGCGAAGTGGAGCACGCGCGCGTAGCGGTGGAAGAGAAGGCCACCCAGCTGGCGCTCATCTCCAAGTACAAATCCGAGTTCCTCGCCAACATGTCGCACGAGCTGCGCACGCCGCTCAACAGCTTGCTCATCCTGGCGCGACTGCTCTCGGAGAACCCGCAAGGGACGCTCACCACCAAGCAGGTGGAGTACGCCAAGACCATCTACGGTTCGGGCGTGGACCTGCTGGCGCTCATCAACGAGATCCTCGACCTCTCCAAGGTGGAGTCGGGGAAGATGCGCGTGAACGTCAGCGCGGTGGAGCTCTCCGACGTGGCCGACTTCGTGAAGCGGAACTTCCAGGCGCTGGCCGAGCAGAAGGGCCTCGACCTGCGCGTCTCGGTGGACGAGGACGTGGCCTCGATGCAGACCGATGCCCAGCGCCTGCACCAGATCCTGAAGAACCTGCTCTCCAACGCCTTCAAGTTCACCGAGCACGGAAGCGTCGCGCTGCACATCGGGCGCCCCGCCCCCGGCACGCGCTTCTTGCTCGACGAGCTGGGTACCGGTCGGGTGGTCGCCTTTTCCGTGCAGGATACCGGCATCGGCATCGCCAAGGAGAAGCAACGCATCATCTTCGAAGCCTTCCAGCAGGCCGACGGAACCACCAGCCGGCGCTACGGTGGCACCGGTCTGGGGCTCTCCATCAGCCGTGAGCTGGCCCGGCTCCTGGGCGGCGAGATCCAGGTGGAGAGCGAGCTCGATCAGGGCAGCTCGTTCATCCTGTATCTGCCGGAGACGCGGGTGTGGGAGGCCACCGACACCGAGCGCGACGCCCCCATCGTGGACCGCACCTTCGCGGCCGGGCCCGACGATGGCACGCGCAAGGTGGCGCCCGGAACCCGGGTGCTGGTGGTCGACGACGACTTCCGCAACATCTTCGCCATGAGCAGCGTCCTCGAAGGGCACGAGCTCTCGGTGGTGTACGCAGAGAACGGACGAGCGGCGCTCTCCACCCTAGAGAAGGAGGATATCGACGTGATCCTCATGGACGTCATGATGCCCGAGATGGACGGCTACGAGACCATCCGCGCCATCCGCGAGCACGAGAAGTGGAAGAAGCTCCCGATCATCGCCGTCACCGCCAAGGCGCTGGCCGAAGACCGTGAGAAGTGCATCGCCGCCGGCGCCTCCGACTACTTGCCCAAGCCGGTGGACGCCGACCGCCTACTGCGCCTCATCGGCACATGGACGGCCAATTGAGCACCGCTCGGGTCACCACCAACAAGATGCAAGCCATCCGCTCCCTGCGCGAGGAGCCGCAGCCCGCGCGCATTCTCCTGGTCGACGATCACCCACCGAACCTGGTGGCGCTGGAGGCCATCCTTGCGCCCTTAGGGCACCCGCTCCGCATGGCGACCTCGGGCGAAGAGGCGCTCCGCGAGCTCTTGGCCGAGGACTTCGCGCTGGTGCTCCTCGACGTGCAGATGCCGGGCATGGACGGCCTCGAGACCGCGTCGATGATCCGCTCGCACGCCCGCATGCGCGCCATGCCCATCATCTTCATCACCGCCATCAGCGGCACCCGCGCCCGCATCTTCGACGGCTATGCGCACGGCGCCGTCGACTACATCGTCAAGCCCATCGAGCCCGAGGTGCTCCGGGCGAAGGTCGGCATTTTCGTGGAGATCCACGAGAAGAACGAGAAGATCAAGCTGCAGGGTAGGCTGCTCCGGGAGCAGCAAGTGGCGGCCCTCGAGCGCGAGAACGAGAGCCGCTACAAGAACCTCACCGACGCGGTACCGCTCCCCGTCTGGTCGGCCTCCGCCACCGGCGACGTGCAGACCTGCAATCGCGCGTGGGCCGAGTACTGCGGTTGCTCGGCCACCGCACCCTTCGGCTTCACCACGCCGCGGGTGGTGCACGAGGAAGATCTGC
>JABFRG010000759.1 GCA_013141295.1 Polyangiaceae bacterium | reverse complement strand
GGTCGGCGCCGTCCCAGGTCACGCCGTAGGCGCGCCCGTCGATGCCTCCACCCTTCTTGCTGTGCTCGCAGAACACCTTCTGATCGCCGTCGCAGCGCGCGACGATGGGGTCTTGATCGTTCCCGCTCACCTGCTGGTAGCCCACGACGATGGTGGAGGTTCCGACGGTGACCTTCGGCGCTCCGCGGGCCAGCGCAGCAGCGGCGGTGTCGTTGCAGTCGAGGCCCACCGAAGTGGGGGCGAAGGCGTACTGATAGCCGTTCGCCGAACCGGAGACCGGCCCTTTGCTTCCCCCCGAGCTCGACCCCGCCGCTGCGCCGCTGCTCGAGGCTCCTCCGCTCGTTCCGCTACCGGAAGACCCGTCGTCCGACGCGCAGGCCAGAAGCACGACAAGGCCCACCACCCCGAGGATTCTCCGCATGCGTTCGGTCTAGCATGCGAGACGACCGACTGCCCGCGGCGCTGCGCTTCTCGCGAGCGGTGGTACCGATGGCCGGGAACAGGGCGCGCAGGGAGTGATCTCCCACTTCTCACGGTGGCGCATCCGCGACGTTTTGGGGTCGCCTCGCGATGGAACGCACCGTGCCTGACCACCAGCAGCGCGATGGCCACGGACGCGACAAAAGATGCCGCGATTGTGCCGGACACCCACGTACCCTTGCCGCGGTTTCGGCGCAGGGCTAGCGCTCACCACGAAGGTCGTACCCATGCAATCGTTCGAGCCACTGCCCATCGCTTCTCCGGTTCAACCGTCTCCGATCGTCGGTCCGCACCTGGTCGCGGTATTCCCCGACGAGCGGACCACGATGGTACGCGTCAGCGGTCGCGTGGACGACGCGGACGCCGAGCGACTCGAAGAGGTGATCACCAGCGCGGAGAAGACCGGGCGCGGACCGCAGCGGGTGCTCTTCGACTTCGGTCGCCTTCGCGGCACCGATCCTCGCGACCTCGACCGCATCCTGGCACTCTATACCGATCATCGAGCTCTCCTCGAGCGGCTGATCGAGGCCGCCGCGCTCGTGCCACCCGCGGGCATCTACGGTGCTGCGGCGCACGGCGTCTCGTCTTTTCTCGGCATGCGCGAGCCCTGGATGCTGAGGCCGAGCGACGTCGAAGCCAGCCTGGCGCTCGGCGCGCGGCTCGCAGACCTGGAGAACGCGCTCACTCCGGAAGCGCTGCGCGCGTGGCGAGGTGTCGAGGACGACGCCAATGTGGGCGTGGTCGAGGCGCTCCGCGAGCTGTTGCGCGAGAACGTGGCCGAGGCCTCGGTGGAGTGGGCAGCGCGCGGTCTGAGCTTGTCCAAGCGCACCCTGCAGCGAGCCCTGCAGCTGCAGGGGAAGACGTTTCGCGAGATGGTCTGCGAGGCTCGGGTCGAACGCGCGAAGCATCTACTGGCGGAGACGACGCTCAAGCTCGCGGCCATCTCGCTCGAAGTGGGGCTTCAGAAGCCGCAACACCTCCGGAAGATCTTCGTCGGACAAGTGGGGATGAGCCCGCTCGAGTATCGCCGCGCGGTGGTGGCCAAGGCGGAGGGCGAGAAAGCGGCCGCCGAGCGCCCGCGGCAACGAGCGGTGACGCAATCGGGATTCTTTCCGGTGGCGCAAGAATGCTGCGGGTGAGGTCCACTGGCCGAGGCTAAATCAGCGAGCGTGATTGTCGAGCAGAGCAGGGCGCGGCTCGCCAGCAGGTCCCGAGCCCGAGCCCGATCTTGTCCGGATCTCGATCTCCAGTCTCGGTCCCTGGCTGGTTCGAATCAACGCGAGGGCGAAAAGCGCCGGAACGAAGGTGTCGTCCTCTGGAGTCCACCACGGCCCGTTGTCACCTGGTTGGCCTGCTCACGCGGGGCGTTCTGGGCTCGGGCTGGATGGTTTCGTGATCGACAATCACGCTCGGTCATTTAGCGGCGGACGAAGATATATCCACCTTTGGTGGCGCCCCATACTTGCTTATCGGTGGCGTCCCACCCGCGATCCCACGACCTCAGGCCGTCGCGGGTGAGCGACACATCGGTGGTGGCGTAGGTTGCGCCGTTGAGCGTGCTCTGGCAACGGGTGCCCTGGGGATCGATGGCGAACTGGTCACCGTCCCAGCGCCGCTCGCCGGTGGCGCCTTCGAAGTGGTCGCCGGTCCAGTGCATCTGCACGCCGCATCCGGGGCGCGGCGAGGCGACGCCCGTGTCGGTGATGGGCTCGATATCGCGTTTGCAGGCGCCAATCCAGGGCTTGGGGTCGGCGAATTCCAGCACGCGCGAGATGGCATTGTCGTCGTCCACCGGCTCGATCACGTAGAGCCGCTGACGATAGGGTGCCGAGAGCGTGTCCATGCGCGCCTGCTCCACGTAGATGACCCGCGGCCCCAGGGGCTTCGCCTCCACGCGGCAGGTCTGGAGCTGGATGGCGAAGTAGGTTGGGTCGGTGACGGACTGGTCCTTGGAATCGAAGCGACCCAGCAGGTACTCGGTGAGTCGGTCGGCGGTGGCCTCGGCCTTGGCGGGTTGGGCCGGCGCGTCGACGCCGCCGTCCGAGGGAGTCGCCGGGGCCGACGCCGTGGACGAACAGGCCCATGCCGAGATCGCGATCGTGAGTAGCGAGATTCGAAGTTGCATGTTCACTTTCCTCCGCAGAAAACCGGACCGCCACAAACTCGCGTGGCGAAGGTAGGGCCAGCGCAGGTGCCGGTGTGCAGGCTTGCGCACTCGCTGTCGCCCTGACACGAAGCGCCGTCGGCCTTGGTGGCCTCGCAGGTACCGGTGGGACCGCAGTACGTTCCCTTGGTGCAGATCTGCAGGGGACCGGTGAGGGCGTCGCAGCGATCACCCAGCTTGGAGTCGATGGACGGGCCGGTGCACTTGCCCGGAGCGCGCAAGGTCGAGTTGTCGCACTGGTGGTCGGGTTCGCAGAACAGCAGCGTGAGCCCGGCCTCGGGCGAAGCATCGGCCTGCAGGTACGTGCCGCACGACTCGCCGGTCTTGCGCCACGCGGTGCATACCTTCTTGTCGCTGCAGAATCCCAGGTTGGGGTCGCAGTCGCCATAGAACGTGGAGTCGCCGGTCTGGCACGAAGTTCCGAGAGGGGTGAGCTTGGTGAAGACCTCGTTGCGGCGCACGCCCTGGCACTTCTCGTCGAAGAGCGCGGCGGTGAGCGAGGTCTCGCCGCAGGTGGCGGCCTTCACCGAGGCGATGCAGGCGGCACCTTTGGTGTCGTCGAAGCGCACCGACCCTCGCACCGCCCAGGCGCCCCACTTCTGATGCAACTTCCCCAGCGTGCTCGCCAGGGTCGAGGCGCAAGCAGCGGGCGCCGGGGGCGCCGCCAGCTCGAAGGGCTTCTGCATGAACTGGCCGAAGTACTTCTCGTAGTCCCCGGGGTTGCAGCAATTCGCAAGCTGATCGCAGATGGCCTTGGCCATGTCCGCATCGAACTGGGTAACGCGCGCGGGTGCGGTGGGGTCGGGCACCAGGCCGGCGGTCGAAGCTTCGGTCGGCGCGTTCTGGTCCGGGGTGGGCGCCCCTGCGTCCTCGATGGGTGTGCTCCCGGAATCCAGCGCGTTTGGCCCTTCGGCCGGCGGAGCGGGATCCGAGGAGCACGCGAAGGCTGCGCCGATGGCGAGGGCGGGGACGACGAACAATGCGAGCTTGGGAAGGTGTGACTGCACGATGCCTCGCCCCAAGCAGGCTTCGTGCCCGGCCTGCCATCGAATGGTTTCCGCAGCTTCACCCGCAGCGGGGGTGTATTGTTCTGAGACATGGCTCGTCCTGAGACATCTTTCGTGGCAGGCATCCGCCTGGCCATCGCCGAAGGGCGCTGGAACGACGCGGAGCGCGATCTCGCCCGTTGGTCGCACCCCGGTGGTCAAGGTGATCCTTCGGTTCTCTCCTGGTGGCGCGAGCTCAACGACGCGCGCGGAACCCGCCCCAAGACTCTCGCCATGGTGGCGGACTTTCTGGCGGAATTTCCCGACCTCGCGGGTGATCCTCGGGTGCGCCTCGAACGGGGTTTGGCGCTACGGCAGGCCGGCGAGCGGGAAGCCGCACGTCGTGAGCTCCTGGCAGCGCTCGACCAGTTCGATGCCCGGATCGCGCCACGCGAGGTGGCGTTGGCGGAAAATGGCCTGGGCGCGAGCTATCTATCGCCACTGGATGCACCGCGGGCGAAACGGCACTTCCTCCGGGCCCGGGAGATCGCCGAGCCGGCGAAGCTGTGGGACCGGGTGGCCGCCTCGGACATCAACCTCGGTCTCCTGGAGATTCAGACCGGCGAAATGGCGGTGGCGGCCGGACTGTTTCGCCGCGGGCTCGGCATGGCGGAGCGCGCCGACGACCGAGCGCTGATGTGCCTCGCCTCGTACAACCTCGGCAACTGCCTGCACGATCTCGGGCGCAATGCCTCGGCACGGCGCTTTCTCGTGCGCGCGCGCGATCTCGGTCGCGAGCGCGGACAGCTGTGGTTCGTGGCCTGGACCGCCCTCGAGCTGGGGGAGCTCGAACGCAAAGTGGGCCGCCACGAGAGCGCCGAGCGCCACTACGCAGAGGCGCATCGCACCTTCACCGATCTCGGGGGACCCACCGAGACCGAGAGCGCATGGGTCGCGCTCCGTCGAGCCGAGTTGGCGGTGGACGGTGGTGACGCAGCTGGAGCCCGCAAGCTCGCCAAGACTGCGCTCGGCCCCAAGGTGGCCATGACGCCGCGGTTGCTCGCGCGACTGCTGCTCTTGCAGCTCGACGCCGAGGAGAGCCCCTCGGCCAAGACCGCCAAGAACCTCGAGGTGCTGGCGCGGGAGGCGGAATCGGCCGGTCTCGTCGATGTGGCGTGGCGTGCCCGCGCGGGGGTTGCGCGCACCCTCACCCGCGAGGTTCAGGGCCGGTGGCTCGACGGCGAGGTACCGGCGCCGCAGCCGAAGATCGCCGAAGAGGCAGCGCGGGCGCAGGGGCTCCTGGAGGGTGTGATCCGCAACGCGCCCCGCAGCGCACGTCGGGCGTACCTGCGTGATCACGTGCGTCGGCGCGACACCGAGTGGCTGGCCCTGGTACGCGCCATCGCTTCGGGTGACGACCGCACGCGGCCGGACGCCGGAGAACGCCGCGACTGGCTCCGCCTCCTCTTCCACGTGGGCGGGCTCGCCGAGGCCACCGACCCGGCGCAGATTCTCACCCGCGCTGCCGACGCATTCCTGGAGCTCGCGGGCGCCGAGCTGGTGGAGCTGGTGCTCGATGCCGATCACGACCGCGGCCCCGCCGACGTCATCGTCCGCGATGCCGATGGGCAGTCCCGCGATATGCCCCCGAAGACGCGCCGCATTCCGCTCCATCATGGGGATCGGCGCATCGGTCATGTGCGCCTCTCGCCTTCACCGGTCGGCAAATCCGACGCCGAGGAGATGATCGCGTCGCTCGGAAGCGTGCTTTGGCCGCTCCTCCGTGGCGCCCGAGCCCGCGAGGCGCTGCGAGAAGGCACGCGCCTGCGCGACCTCGAAGCGCAACGGCTCGAGGTGGAGCTGGCCCGAGCGGAGGCCGCGCGCGGGGTGACCGACGAAGCCACGCGCCCGCGCCAACGCGGCGGCATCATCGGCCGCAGCCCGGCCGTTCACGAGATGTTCCGGCGCCTGGACCGCATCGCCCATAGCTCGCTGTCGGTGCTCGTCACCGGCGAGAGCGGAACTGGCAAGGAGCTGGTGGCGCGGGTCATTCACGACGAGAGCTCGCGCAAGGGTCGGCCGTTCGTGGCCGTCAACTGCGCGGCCATGCCCGAGGCGCTGCTGGAGACCGAGCTGTTCGGGCACCTTCGTGGCGCGTTCACCGGTGCGGAACGCGACGCGCTCGGTCTCTTCGCGGTGGCCGACGGCGGAACGCTGCTCCTCGACGAGGTGGGCGACATGTCCCTCGCCATGCAGGCCAAGTTGCTCCGCGTGCTCCAGGACGGTGAGGTGCGCCCGGTGGGCGGCCGAACCTCGCGCAAGGTCGACGTGCGCATCGTCGCGGCGACGCACCGGCCACTGCGGGAGCTGGCGGCCCGCGGCGCGTTTCGGGAAGACCTCTTCTTTCGTCTCGACGTCCTCTCCGTGCACGTTCCGCCGTTGCGGGCTCGCGGCGACGACATCATGCTCCTGGCGCGGCACTTCCTGGAGGCGGTCGCGCCCACCAAAGCGTTCGGTCCAGACGCCGCCACCTGGCTCTTGGCGCAGCCCTTCACCGGCAACGTGCGCGAGCTGAAAGGGCTGGTGGAGGCGGTCTCGGTCCTCACCGAGGGCCGGGTCAGCCACCGGCGTGACCTGGCCGCCAAGAGCGAGCGAAGGCCGGCGCGCTCGGTGCCACGCGACGTGCCCGAGCGGCTGGAAGATCTGGAAGCATGGGCCATCCAGCAGGCGCTCCATCGCGAGCAAGG
>JABFRG010000931.1 GCA_013141295.1 Polyangiaceae bacterium | reverse complement strand
GGTCTCCGGAATCCAGTCCGACGGCATGTTGGGAGCCGCATATCCGCCGAAGGCGCCCGTCTTGAGGCGTCCGCGGCTGTTGCCGATGACGTACATGACGTTCTGCTGGCTGCCATCGCCCCAACCGCTCTGGTTGAACGGCGTCTTCATCGTGTCGCCGTGGACCGTCATCATGATGCCCTCGGAGATCTTCTTGCCGGAGGCCGGCAGGGTGAGGGCGTCGGCATGCGTGTAGAACCCCTTGAGCATCTTCGCGATCGCGCCAGCTGTCGTGGCCGCCTGCGTCTTGCCGTTGGCAAACATCCCGTGCGGATCGTTGTTGAAGCCCGGGAGCGCCACCTGGTTCGTCAGCCCCATGCTCATCGCCTTGAGGGTGGTGATGATGGCGCGAGACATGTTCATGACGGCGGGCGGGGTTGTGCTATCGATGCCGTACATCGCGAGGTCAGCGGGCGTCGGGGTGAGCGCGTCGCCGAGCTGCTTGCCCAGCAGGTTGACGGCGACCTTGCTGGCGTCGAAGTGTCGCTTGGCGGTGGGGCTCCGCGAAGCCGCGTTGAGCGACAGGAAGGTCGCGTGGTACTTCTGCAGCATCTCCGGGTTGCCCGCCGGCTTGAGCAGGGTGAGCGCCGCCTGGCTGTTGAAGATGCCGATGAGCCCAGCCGCATTGGGAACGACCGCCGGCGCGGGCGCGCCGGGTGCCGCACCGTACAGCGCCGCGTTGATGACCATCGAGGGAACGAGGGTCGACGAGGCCGTCTGGATAGACGCGATGGCCGCGATCATTGCTGCGCCGCCGCCGATGATGGCTGCGGGCGCTGCGCTGTGGGCGTTGGACACGCCCGCGGTGAACTGGGTCACCTGGAAGGAGTTCGGGAGGGCCTCGAACACCGCGGACGTCTCCGGGCTGTAGTACGAGGGGCGTTCGGTCTTCGTCGCCTTCACACCGAGACCGGGTGCGTGGGTCGAGAAGGTAGCGGTTGCGGTCGTCGCGAGCACCGAGTTGGGGAACAGCAGCGTCCAGTTGGCGACGCCACCGTTGCCGTCCACGATGTGGATGGAGGGGAGAATCTTGGCTGCGAGGCCGGCCGAATCGGCCATCGCCACGCCGCCAACTTTGCTGAGCACCTCGAGATGCCGTGTGCGCTCGACGCCGATGAGGGTGGCCACCAGAGCCGACCACCGGATGAATTCACGCCGCTCGATTCCACGAAGGTCTTTGAGATCCATAGCTGGGCTCCTTATTGGCACGAAGTTGCTTGAAGGAGGAGCGCGGCGATAGCGATCTTCGCGCCGTCCGTGGGGTTTTCGGCGATTGCCGAATTGGCAATGGACACGTGTCCATCGGTCGCCGGAACGCCGATGAGGCAGGAGATGCCGTCCTTGTTGAACGACTTCGCATCCGCGGAGAGGATATCGACGCCCGGGCAAGCCGTGGAGGTCTTGAGGTTCGCAATGATGTCCGTTGCGGCGAGGGTCAGAATGTCGAACTGCTTGGCGAAGGCCGCAGCCGACGGGAACGGAGCTTCCGCAGCGCGTGCGCTGTAGTTGGCGATCCCGAGCGATTGCGCGCCCTGATTGTACGCCGTCATGGCCGCGCCATTGGCAACCCCGTGAGCACGGAGGTAGTTGCCTAGGCCAATGTACGAGATCTTTCCGCACGCATGGAGCCGAGAAGCAACATCGGCACCGCCGACCTTGTTGTCGTTTTCCACCTTCTGCGGTGTGTTGTCGCCGTTGGCGTTGGTGGGGTCCCCGGAGGGGTCGTTCATATGATCGGGTCCAGTTCCGGTATTCTCCGGGTTCCGTGCAGTCTCCCGATTGTTGGGGTCTTGCGCGGGGTCGGAACCACCGAGCTGGTCTGAGCCTTCATTCGAGCACCCGGCAGCAGCGATCGCGAGGACGCTGAACAGGGCGAGAGCAATTCGTTTCATGTTCTTTTCTCCCTTCTCCTGATCAGAATTTCACGAAGTCGTCGGCGGTGAAGACGGCCTTCAGTAGGGGCTTGATCTTGAAGTCCTTCTTGAAGCTTTCAAGCAACGGGTCCGATACCGTGACCGCCACCGGCGAGATGTCATCGACCACGTTGCCGCGAGCCATGCCATAGTTCCAGAAGCGGGTGACCGCGCAACGAGCCGCATCGGGGTCGGCAGCTAGTGCCGCGCCCAAGGCTGCAAGGTCTGCGGTTGGCTTGCCCACGCGCCACGCGGTGCCTTCGCCGTCGGGCATATAGTCTGCCCGAGCCGCCTTCGGATTGCCGGGGATCGGCACACTCACCTGGCTCTGGCCAGCCGTGAATTCGCCCCGCTGATTGAACTCGACAAAGAGCGGCGCGACGTGGTTCATGTCCGTGTGGCAGTTGGCACAGACCACCGACGCCGCGTCGTGAAAGTCGATCTTGGCAGTCGGGACGGTGAGCTTTCCCGTGATGCTCTTGAGGTCCCACGTTCCCGTGTAGGCTCCTGCACCCATGGGAACGGCCTTGGGGGAGACGGTCGCCGGGAACTTGGAGCAGATGAACGTTTCCTGGATGAAACGAACCCGGCGGAACGCCATGTTGGAGAAGTACTGAGCCATCAGGCCCGGGTCCGTGAGGACACCCACGGTCGGCTGTGTTCCCGTGCAATTTGCCGCCGTAAACGCACCGGTGGTCATGTCCCAGGTGGGGCAGGTGCCGCTGGTGGCAGTGAAGAGGTCGGTGTACGGACGGTCCGACACCACCAGGGAGGCCGCAAAGTACGCGGCCGCTTCGAGGTTGGGGCCGACCGTATTGTTGTTCATCTGGGGTGGCAGCGGAACTCCTTGTGCATTCACGCTGCCGGTCTTGAACGTATCGCGGAAGTACTTGACCATCACCTCGCCGAGAACCTTGTTGTCGGCCAGCAAGGCGTCGATCATCGACTCGTACTTGGACTTCTTGTCACCCGCGGCGTCTAGCGCCTTGACCTCCTCCATCGTCGGGAATCGGTTCGCCAGCTTGTTTGCCGCGATTCGGTACGCAGCAGCATAGTCCGGCGTGCGGTTGTCCAAGTATTCGTTCGCGCCACCACTACCGCCAGGAGCGGTGCCGCCAGGGCCAACAGCTTGTTTGTCGGGATTGGTCAGTTGGTCGGGATTTCCGGAATCTTCGGTGCTGCACGCCGTGAGCGATACGGCGATCCCGAGCGCGGCCAGTGAGCAAAGTGTGCCACGTCGCATCGTGCCCTTCCTTTCGTGTTTGGTGTCCATTTTTGTCAATTCTCCACCGCGCGCACCGGAGTGCCCGCGGAAAACTTCACTCGAAGATCTGTCCGCCCGTGATGGCGCCGGTCCACGTGGTGGTGAAGCCGTTCGTATCCGTTACTTTTCCGCCTGCGTGGGTCGTGGCGCCATCGGCTGCCTTGAGAATGGTGCGACTCTGCCCCGGCGTCGTCTTGTTGACGAAGCCGGTGAAATTGATGCACGTTGCGTTGGCGTCGGCGGGAACTACCACCGGGTTCAAGCCGCGATTCGCGCTGTGGCAGCCCGAACAAGTGACGCCGGTTCCCACTCCCTGGCCAGTGAGGCTGGGCATCAAGAGCGTGTTGAACATCGCCGCGTTCTTACATGCGGGGAGCTTGGGGGGGTCGACCACGTCGCCAAGCTCCATTTTTTCGACCTGAATTCGAATCTTCTCTCCCGCCTGGAATGGAGTCCACGCCTCGGGCACCGCGAAAATTGCGGAGCCTGGTGGCAGCGGGGTCTCCACGCCACCGGGAAACACGGCATCCACGTACGAGAAGCTGTCTACTGGATCCACGTAGAGCTTGTTGTCTTTGCGGAGGCGATAGAAGAGTGGTCGCTTGATCTTGGCTCCCTTCTTCACTCCAACGTCGGGCACGAACACGCGCAGCTTCGTGATACTGAGTATGCCACTGGGCATCGCCGCATCGAATCGAATTTTCACACCGGCAACGCCGGCCGGACTCATGTCGATCTCGTTCGCACCTGCGTTGATGGCTACGAACGCGCTCGACGGCAATATCTTCTTCCCCTGCGCGTCGGCCTCGAAGCGAAGCCACGTGAACACCTTCGTCGCAAGGTCGGCGAAGCTGGCAAGCGCCGGGCCCTCGTGCTCCCCCTTGTTGAGGAGGGGACTCGCAGTAGCATCCTCGGTTACCATCCCGTTGGCGCCCTTGATCGACGCGTACTCGTCCGGAGGAGCCAGGAACAGCGGCGCCGACTTGAAGGCCACCGCGGTGTTGTGACAGCCTTGACCGCAGTTCTTCACGAGCTCGGGCTTGAGCTGCGTGAAGAGCTCCTTTGCTTGCGCCTTCAGGTCCTCTTCGGTGGGAGCCTTTGCGCCGGAGCCCGTCCCTGGCGGAAGGTCTTCCTGCTGGGTGCACGCATTGGAGAGGCCGCCGCCGAGCCAGGCCAGGGAGATGACCAGGGCGCCGCCCACCGGGCGGCACATGCGTGCGAGAGTCGTTCGGCTCACTATTTCACCCTCGTCTCGCAGCCAAGAACGAGCTTCACGATGCGCGGCTTCCCTGTTTGCATTTGACCGCACGAGGCTGCACACAGCTCGATTCCAGTGGGAGCCGTTGCGTCCGGCATATACTTCCAACCGGTCGGGTCCGCGCAGTCCTGGCTGTAGGGAATCGTCGACGACGACGGGGAGGACTCAACCACCACGTTGACCTTCTTGAGGTCGAGCGTCTGGCCTGGAGGCGGCGTAGGCAGGGCGAGAGAGCAGCCTCCAGCGCGCCCGCGAATGGCTTCCAAAGCCTTCGTGAGCTCGGCGACTACGCTCGCGGAGGAGACGTTGAAGGCGTCGACGGTACCGCCGGCAGCGGCCAGGGACTTGAGGTTGGTCGCCTGTTTTCCTACGCCGATGATGTACACGGGCAGGCCCGCGGCGTTGGAGGCCTGCGCAGACGCGTGTGCCTGCGCCAGCGTGCTACACCCCAGAGGAAGACCGTCGGTAGCGACGGCGATAGCGACCTTCCCACCGTCCTTCAGACCGGCTTGGAGCGCAGAAGCATATCGCCGGGCCCCGTCGATTGCAGCATGGGTCGGCGTCGCCCCCAGCGGACTCTGCTTGGCGATTGCTGTCGCCAGCAGACTTGCTGTGTCCGGCAGCGGCACCTCCGGGACGAGCGGAGCATCGAACCCTTTGCAAACGTCGCCGGCCCAGGTGATCACACTCGCGGAGATGCCACGCGACGAAGCAGCTCCGAAGAACGAAGAAAGTGCGAGCTTGAGCTGGGCCCATTTGGACTGCGGGTTGGCGCAGTTTCGATTGACCGGATTGTCGTTGATCTCGCACATGCTTCCAGAGACATCGATGGATAGAACCATGTGCAACGGCTTCAGCTCGCCGTCGGAGGTGCTGGTCGCGCACGCGGTGAGCCCGCCGCCGTCACTTTCGCCCAGCAACCCGCCTGCATCGAGCGCCGGAATGGTGTCCGCCGGCGGCTTGAACGGATCGGCCGACTGTTCGGCCCCACAAGCGGCAGTCGTGGCTGCAAGCGCGAGCAACGTGGCAATACCATTGCGACGGAGGGGCATGGCGGGATGGGTCTCCATTGCGTGAGCCCAATGATGTGGGTGGACCGTCGATTCGATCAGTCTTGAGACGCAAAGTTGGCGCGACGCAGACTAAGCGCAGCGATGATCGAATATGCTGGCTGCCCCCATAGAAGGAAACATGTTGGGCGCGATGGCACGCCAGAAGGTTCCAAGCCGATGGAAGGTCGGAGCGGAAACGCTCTGTCGTGACAGAACGAGACGAGGGTGTCGCGACCTACCGGCCGACCGCGGTGGTCGCCAGCCGAGCCTCAGTTGCAACGTACGCTTTGCTGTCGCCTCCGGGCAGTCCGGCGCCTATTCGGAGGCGAGGAAGGCGCGCAAGCGGTTGGCGCTGGCTCCGTTGGGGCGTTCGCGCAGGAGGGCACGTGCCAAGGTGACCGCCGAGGCGCGTTCGCCCGCCGCAGCCAGCGCGTCGACGCGCAGGACCTGGGCTTCATAGCGGAGTGGTCCGTTTGAGAAGTCGCGGTCGTGGGCGTCCAGCGTCCGAAGTGCTGCGCTGGCGCGGCCGGCCCGCAGCTCGCCTCGCGCCTGCTCCACGACCATCACCTCGCGCGCAAGCAGGTCCGCATCGACGAAAGCGGGATACCTCGTGGGTGGACCCGATGCACGAGGGAGCGAATCCACTTTCACGAGCGGTGCCGAGGAACTCGCCGGCAACCGGAGCGACGTCACACCGGTGCGGGAAGGGTGTACGTCGGCAACGTCTGCCCGGTGGGCTGCTGGCATCGGATACCCCGCCGCGACCGTTGCAACTCCGGCCCCAACCGCGCCGCCCACTGCGACCACCGAGAGAATGCGGAGAAGAGAAAGAGACTGGGTGGGAGAGCGTAGCTG
>JABFRG010000685.1 GCA_013141295.1 Polyangiaceae bacterium | reverse complement strand
GTCGAGAAGGGGAGCTTCGTGGCGCTGGTGGGCACGTCGGGCTCCGGCAAGACCACCGTGATGAAGACCATCAACCGGCTCATCGACCCCGATGCCGGCGAGGTGCGTATCGACGGCGCCTCGGTCATGGCCACCGATGCCCCCACGCTGCGCAGGACCATCGGCTACGTGTTCCAGGGCGGGGGGCTCTTTCCCCACCTGCGCGTGGCCGAGAACATCGGCATCACGCCGCGACTGCTGGGTTGGAAGGAGGCGGACGTCGCCCTCCGCATCGAAGAGCTGCTCACGCTGGTGCAGTTGCCGAAGGAGCTCGGCGTGCGCTTCCCCGCGGAGCTCTCCGGCGGGCAGCAGCAGCGGGTGGCGGTGGCCCGCGCGCTGGCGGCACGCCCGCGCATCGTGCTCATGGACGAGCCCTTCGGCGCCCTCGACCCCGTGACCCGCGACGGTCTCGGCACCGCGTACCGCGCGCTCCACCAGGCACTCGGCCTCACCACCATCATGGTGACCCACGACATCCAGGAAGCCATTCTGCTCTCGGACCGCATCGTGGTCCTGTCCAAGGGGCGCATCATCGCCGACGTGGCCCCGCGCGATACGCAGCGCCCGCAGGAGGATCCGGAAGTGGCTGCGCTCTTCGCGGTGCCCGTTGCGCAAGCCGAGCGCGTGCGCGAGATCACCCGGGGCGCGCCCAAGGCGTCGCCGTGAGCGACCAGGTCGCCGCCGCCCTGCGCGAGCTTCCCGGGTATCTCGGGAGCCACGTGCTCGTCTCCGCGTGCGCCATGGGGTTGGGCGTGGTCATCGGTCTGCCCATTTCCGTGGTATGTGCACGCAATGCGCGGCTGCGCTGGCTGGTGCTCGCGGGCGCCGGCCTGGTCCAAACCATTCCCGGCCTCGCGCTCCTCGCCCTGTTCTACCCGCTGCTCCTGGGGGTCTCGGCCCTGACCCATCGTGCCTTCGGCTTCGGCGTTCAAGCGCTGGGGTTCTTGCCCTCGGTGCTGGCGCTCACGCTCTACTCACTCCTGCCCATCGTGCGCAACGCGGTCACCGGCTTGACCGGCGTCGACGCGCACGTGCTCGAAGCCGCCGACGGGGTGGGCATGACGCCGCGCCAGCGCCTCTTCCAGGTGGAGGTGCCGCTGGCCGCGCCGGTGGTGATGGCGGGCCTGCGCACCGCGACCGTGTGGACCATCGGCGCCGCCACGCTGGCCACGTCGGTTGGGCAGACCACGCTCGGCAACTACATCTTCTCGGGGCTGCAGACCGAGAACTGGGTCTTCGTTCTCTTCGGATGCGCCGCGGCCACCGCGCTCGCGCTCGTCACCGACCAGCTCCTCGGCCTCGTCGAGAGCGGCGTCGCCCAGCGTAAGCGTCCGCGCATCGCCCTTGGCCTCGGGTGCCTGGCTGCCGGCGTGGTGCTCGCGCTGTTGCCCATGGCCCGCGCTGGCGCTGGCGTTGGCGGCGTTGGCGGCGGCGGCAAGCCCAGCTACGTCATCGGCGCCAAGAACTTCAGCGAGCAGTTCATCCTGGCGGATCTCATGAGTCGCCGGGTCGAGGCCCAGGGCTTCGCCGTTTCGCGCAAGGAGAGCCTGGGGTCGGCGGTGGCCTTCCGCTCCCTCGCCAGCGGCGACATCGACGCCTACGTCGATTACTCTGGCACCCTCTGGGCGAACGTTTTGAACCGCACCGATACCCCGCCGCGGGCGGAGATGCTCGCGGAGCTCACCCGTCTTTTGAAGGAGCGCTACGGCGTCGAGCTCCTGGGCAGCCTGGGCTTCGAGAACGCGTACGTGCTCGCCATGGGCGGTGAAAAGGCCCACGCGCAGGGCATCGTCACCATCGGCGATCTCTCTTCCAAAGCACCGGGGCTCGCGCTGGGCAGCGATCTCGAGTTCCTGAGCCGCCCCGAGTGGGCCGCACTCACGAGCGCGTACGGGCTCTCGTTTCGCGAGCAGCGGTCCTACAGCCCGACCTTCATGTACCGGGCCCTCGAGACCGGCACGGTCGACGTCATCTCGGCCTTTTCCAGCGACGGACGCATCGCCGCGCAGAAGCTCACGGTCCTTACCGACCCCCGGGGCGCGCTGCCGGCCTACGACGCAGTCATCTTGCTCTCACCCAAGCGCGCCCAGGACGCAGCCCTGCGTCGCGCCCTCCTGCCGCTCCTCGGCGCCATCTCGGTGGAGCGCATGCGCGAGGCGAACCTCATGGTCGACCGCGACGAAGGCAAGGCCTCGCCCCGCGACGCCGCGACGTTCCTGGCCAGCGCGCTGCCGCCGCCTTGACCTACTTCCGCGTGGCCACCAGGACCCGCGAGCTCTCTTTGGGCATCGGAAAGGCGACGCCGGCGCTGGCCAAGGCCGCGCCGGTGAGGGTGGCGATGGGCTGCTCCGTCAGCTCGTCACGAAGCGTGTAGGTTGCATTCGGATCGAGGCCGCTGCGGGGGCCGCCCGCGTGGAGGTGCACGGTGCGTGCCTCGGCGTCGTTCTCCACGAAGAGGAACACCTCGGCCGGGTTGGGCGTGCTGGGGTCGCGGCGCCCCCAGGCCATGGTGCGTGGCTCGTCGGTGTACACCTGGGGGGTGAGCCCGGCCTTGGCGAGGAGGAAGCGGGCGATGGCCCGGCGCCGCTGGATGCTCTCCACCGGATCGCTGTAATATGCATCGGAGTTGTACACCGACGAGAGGTAGGTGCCCACGAGGGCCCGGGGCGCGCCGGGGCCATCGACGGTGACGCCGATGGGCCGGCCGTTCTGGCCGGTGATGGCCGTGCGTTCCACCAGGAAGGGCGTCACCGCGGCGCCGGCTCGGGCCTTCCAGTAGGTCTGGTGCCAGTAGCCGCGGAGCGCTCCGGAGCCGGGCATGAGCTCGTTGAGATCGCCATAGGCGATGGTGCGCGGAATGCGCGGCCACGCGTAGCTGCCGTCGGGGTCCACCGGAAAGAGGGCGGCCACCTTGGCCACGTCGGCGTTCGCCTTGCCGTCGAGGCCGAAGGAACCGCGGTCCACGAACTGCGCCAGGAAGCCGCCCTTGTCGTGCAGGTCCACCAGGAGCTTGGCGGCCGCCGGTGACACCATCTTGGGCGCCAGGAAGAACGCGGCCTTGTAGGCCCCGAGATCGGCGGTGGTGCTGGCATCGACCACCGCGGCGTTGAAGCCGGCCTCGAGCAGCCAGCCGTAGAGGCCGGAGTACTCGTTGGTATAGAGCTGCTGGTGATCGTCGTCGGTGCCGCCTTGGGGCGCCGCGTAAGCGATGTCTTGCACCACCGCCACCGGATCCTCCACGTCTTCCGTGGCCTGGAGCTTCTCGCCGTAGCGTGCGAGAAAGCCGGCCCAGCGGCGCATCACGTCGAAGCGCGCGCGCTCCTGCCCGTCGAGACCCAGCGCCGCCTGGAAATCGTAGCTGGAGCCGTCGACGTTGAGGCCGCCCCGGAGAATGTAGAAGCTGCCGCCCTTCATGCCGTGGCCCACGGTCTTGACCAGGAGCTGGTCGGTGCTCTCCGGCGAGACCACCGGGAGTATGCCGGTGGGCAGCGCATAGAACCCGCCCTGTAGCTCGGCGCCGAAGGCGAACTTGCGTGTCGCGTCCTTGGTGTAAATTGCACCGAAGTGGCCGTAGAGCTTGGTGTAGTAGTCGGCCTGAAATGGGAAGTTGGTGATGGGGCCCGACTGCCCGGGCAGATCGGGGACCTGCTTGGGATAGGTGTCGAGGCCGGCGATGCCGAAGCGGTTTTTCACCCGACCGTCGTGCACCAGGATGTTCCGGGCGGCATTCGCCACCGTGCCCACCACCGTGAAGGGTGAGTCGTTGGTGGAGAAGAGCACGTCGGGCTCCTTGATGCCCCGCGACTCCAGCATGCCGCGAATGGTGCCCAGGTACTCGGCCACGTAGCTCTGGCCCGCGTCGTACCAGTCCCGCGCCGGAACGTCGTCGGCCAACGTCTCCGGCAGCTTGCTCGGGGGCACCACCGCATCGAACGAAGCCGCCGAGGTCCCATAGGCTGCGTTCAGCGCCGCGATGCTGGCGTAGCGGGTCTTCAGGAATGCCCGGTAGTGCGCGAGCGCCGTATCGCTGTAGTCGACCGTGCCGAAGCGATCGGACCAGTAGAGGTTGGTCTCGTTGTCGACCTGCACGCCCACAACGCAGCCGGTGGCGATGTGCTTACGGATGATGGGCACGATGCGATCGAACCACTCGCCCACCGCCGCCAGGTACTTGGGGTGCAGATACGTGGGCTGGTACGAGCGAGCGCCCACCGGGAGCGGCGCGAAGTCGAAGTTGCTGCCGTCGGCCTTCTTGGCGAGCGCGTCCTGGTTCTGCTCCTTCCACCAGTCGGGCACGGCGCCGAAGCTGCCGAAGCCCCGCGGCCACTCGGCAGTGATGAGCGGGCCGGGCTTGGCCACCACCTTCAGGCCTTCGTTGCATGCTGCACTCAAGTACGCGTCGGCGTCGCGCGCGCCGGTGAAGTCCCAGGCGCCCGGGCCCCCGTGGTGGTAGTCCCAGGCGAAGTAGGTGGTGACCAGGTTCATCTTCGCCGCCCGCATGCGGGCGAAGGTGTCTTTCCACAGGGCCTGGGTCTTGGGGCCGTCGAAGCCCGCGTCGCGCACCCGGAAGTACTGAACCTCGCCGCCGAACAGGTAGGTGGGCTTGCCGTCGATCTCCAGGCGTCCCTCGCGAATGCGCACGCCCTTCTTGTCCACCGGCACCTCGGCGTCGCCGCCCGCACCGTCCTGCCCCGTGGGCAACGTGCCGCCGTCGGCCGCCGGCTGCCCTTCTGGATCGCTCCCACAACCAGCTCCCCACGCTGCGCCGACGCCCGCCGCAAAGGTGAGCGCCACGAGCACCCGAGCCTCGACCGACTTCATCGGCTCAGCTTACCACGGGGCTCCCAAGATTCTTCGGCGACGCGTGCGACACCGGGCAGGGCGCCGGCTCCTCCCAGCAGAGGAATCCCATGCTGCTTCACATTCGCTCCCGTGCTTCCGCTCTCACTGCGCTTTTTGCCTGTTTCGCTGGGGCATCGCTCTCTGGCTGCGCGCCGGCCGAGGGCCGTGCCGCTTCGTCGGCGGCCGCCGGCGGCGACCCCACGTTGATGGCCGCCAAGGTTCAGCGCATCCGCGGCTGGGAGGCCACCGGGCTCAAGACCTTCCACCTGGAGCTCCCGGACGGGCTCATGAGCGCCGACGTGGACGCCAAGGCGCCGCCCAAGGTCGAATGCAAGAACGCCGAAGGCGACACGCGCAGCTGCAGCATCGTCCTCGACCTCGGCAAGGACGACGAAGGCGCGCCGCGAACGCTGGAGTGCGCCGCCGCCTGGGGTCCGATTCCTCTGCCCTTCGGCATCCTGGTGAAGACCTCCCTCGGCAAGATGGGTCTCAACGAGCCGCCTCGGGTGGACGTCGGTTGGGCGAAGGGGAGCGACGGCGGGCTGGTCGCGCGGTTCAACGCCAACGTCAGCTACGAGACCAGCGATCGCGTGCTGGTGGGGACCGCCAAGCTCGCGGCCCGCTACGCGCCGGGCCATACGCTGTTCTGCGCCGATACCGCGGGCGGCGCCGAGAAGACCGTGCAACGCCTCTCGACGCAGCTCTTCGACACCGCGAAGGTGAAGGGGATCGCCGACGGCGTGGTCATCCAGACCGCCGCCAAGGAGCGGCGTGGTCAGGCCGCCACCGGCTTTCGCTTCGACTTCGTGCGCAAGGGCGAAGACGGCGGCTTCACCGAGGTCAAGTCGTCGTTCCACATGAAGAGCACCGACAAGACCTGGGACGTGAACGACTTCGCCATGTCGGTCACGCGGGACGCCAAGGGCTCGGTGGAGGCGCTGAAGGAGCTCTTCTGGGTGGGCGCCCAGCACGCGCTGGTGCTCTCCGCCAAGCCGGGAGAGGGCGGTCGACTGCGCATCAAGCTCGAGGCCAACGGCAAGAGCGACGCCCTCGAGATGACGCCCCAGGCGCCGCTCAGCACCGAGCTCTGGGAGTCGCCGTCGCTCTTGCGAGTGGGAAGCGGCGGCGCGCCCAAGCACCGTTATGCGTTCCTCGCGGTCTCCGAGGACGGCGAGCCCACCCTCGCGTACTCCAACCTCACGCGGATTCGCCAGGGCCTGGTGCAAGAGGAAGTGGAGATGCACGGCAAGAAGCCCAAGGACGCAGGCAAGCAGCAGCGCAACGAGCTCTCCCTCGACGATCGCGGGTTCGTCATCAAGCAAGTATCGAGCGACACCGTGGACGAGCGCATTCATCTCTCGGGCACGCTGCCGACCTTCGTCGTCGGGAAGAAGCCGTGAGCCGCGCTCGGGCGCTCGCCCTCCCTGCATTGGCGCTGCTCGCGCTGACGGCCTGCGCCGGCGCCTCGCGCACCACCCGCGCGCCGACGACCCTCGGCGCCACGT
>JABFRG010000597.1 GCA_013141295.1 Polyangiaceae bacterium | reverse complement strand
CTCCTTGCGCCCGGCCTCTTCAGCTGCCCGCGTGGGAAACGCGGTCCTTCTCGTTGCGTAGCGATTGCTCCTTTCGTTGGGTGCCACGGTGGAGAAGGACGGCGCGCTCGCCCTTCCGCATCCCGCCCTAGAGCACCCCGCGTGCCAGCGCCCTCCGCCCACACCTTTCCGCAACTTGCCCGCGTCTACCGAGTGGCCCGGACAGAATGCCGCTGTCCCCGGTCAGCGCTTCGTGGAGTCGCCGCGCGAGAGGTGCCGCACCGCCTCGCCGAGACCGTCGAGCGTGAGCTGGAACATAGGGAACGTCTTCTGGATCTGCTCCGCCGTACCGCCGCGCCAGTAGTTGGGCGGGTCGGGGTTCAGCCACGCAGACTTCTTGAAGTGGTCGGCGATGCGCGTGAGCCAACGAAGGCCGTTCATGGCTTCCGCCTGCGAGCCACCCCGCGCGTAGTACTCCCAATCCCCTGCCCCGAGTAGCTCGGCCGGGTGCATGGCTGCGTCGCCCACGATGACGAGCTTCCACTCGGGACCGCACTGCTCGAGGAGATCTTGCACCTTCACCGGGTCCGCAAGCCGCTCGGACTCGAAGACGTGACCGTAGATGCAGTTGTGAAAGTAGAAGCTCTTGAGCGATCGGATGTTGGAGGCGCGCTTCGACGCGGAGAAGAGCAGCGAAACGGTGTGCGCGTAGGGGTCCATCGAGCCACCGACGTCCATCAAGAGCAGCACGCGCACGTTCGACTTGCGGGGCGGCCGCAGGACGATCTCGAGCTCACCGGCGTTCTTCCCGGTCTTCTCGATGGTGGCGTCGAGGTCGAGCTCGTCCAGCTGCCCCTCGCGCTGGAATGCGCGCAGCTTGCGCAAGGCCACTTCCACCTGCCGCACGTCGAGCACGAGGTCGGAACGATACGGACGATACCGGCGCGCGTCGGCGACGCCGATGGCGCTGCGGCCACCGCCGCTCTTGCCCACGCGCAGTCCGCTCGGGTGCGCGCCCTGCGAGCCGAACGGACTGGTGCCGCCGGTGCCAATCCAGCGATTGCCTCCATCGTGCCGCTCGGTTTGCTCCTTCATCCGCTCTTCGAACAGCTTGCGCAGCTCCTCGAAGTCGAGCGACTGAAGCTCTGCGAGCTCCTCCGGCGACAGGTGCTTCTGATCGAGCGGGTTGTCGAGCCACTGCTCGAGCTCCGCCAAAAGCTCCAGGCTCTTGGCGGGAATGCCGCGAAAGTGCGCGGAGAACGCCTGATCGAAGGCGTCGAGGTCCGACTCTCGGTGCACGAGCAGCGCCCGGGCCACGTTGTAGAACCCATCGAGCGACGCGTCGTGCAGCCCCTCGCCCAGCGCCCGCGCCAGCGAGAGTGCTTCCTGCGCGCCCACCTTCACCTTGCGAGCCCGAAGCTCGTAGAGAAACGGAACGAACGCAGCGCTCACGGGCTCGCTCCTCGGCCGCACCGGGCGTCGCCCATGGTCTGCGCGGTGAGATCGTAGTCGCCCACCGGAAACGACGACGGCACGCTGACGTCGCCGGCGAAGATGCCATTTTCGTCGGTAGCCAGCGATCCGAGGACGATGGCGCGGCCGCCGGACTTGGAGTCCGAAAGCACGATAGCGACCAGCAGCCGCGCGCACGGCTCACCCTCCGATTTTACGCCGCCGCGCACGTGGATGGGTGCGCCCCGCTCCAGCGTGGTCTTGCCCACATCCAGGTTGAGGACCGAAGGCGCGCGCTCATCTGCACCGGCGTCGCCCGTCGAGCTGCCGAGGATGGCCGCGACCTTGCCGCTCTTGTCGTCGCCCTTGCCGTTCTTGTCGTCGGTCGCAGCCTCGGCACTGGCGCCCGGCTTGGGCGCACCGCTCGACGAGGGAGGCGGCGCCCCCGATGCATTGGCGCCCTTCTGGAGAAGGTCCTCACCGCGCGTAGCTCCCTGGGGCCACGCAAATGGATCGGGCGGAGGCTCGTGAATCGACTCCGGCGTCTCCATGAGGCCGCGCCCGGCGCCGCCGAGGTCGATGCGCTTCCAGCCGGTGCCGTTGTGGACCTCGACCCAGGCATGGGCCTCGTTGGTGACCATGCGGGTGGGGATACCCAGCGCCTGGGCCGTCACCAGGAACGTGAACGAGCGATGCCGGCACACGCCCTTCTGAGCGAGCGCGAGATCGAGATAGATGTCGCGGGCGGTCGGCGGGGTCTCGTCGGAGTCGGCGAAGCTGCGGAAGTACGCCACGAGCTTGGCGACGTTCTCCCGGGGAGAGAGCGCGCGACTGGTGCCGATGTGCGCGGCCACCTCGGCGGCGGCCTTGGAGACGCTGGGCGGAAGCGCCGAGACGCGAGGCAAGTCGCGCGCACTGGGGTTGCCGAAGTCGAAGCCGAAGGCGTCCTTCGGTACTGCCAGCTCGAGGATCAAGCGCGCCTTGGCCTTGGTGGGCGACACCGCGAACCAGTTGTCGGCGCTGTCGTGCACCACGATGAACGGCAGCGCGGCACCGGCCCGCAATAGCCGCGCCTGCACGATGCGCGTCGAGGGCCCCGGCGTGGGAATGCGCGAAGGCTTGTCGGGCGAGAGATCGAGCGGGATGTCCGCCGAGAAGCGGTCCTCCCGCGCACCGTCCACGGCCGAGCCCTGGAGAGGCACCGGGGTGAGCTTGGCGTCGGCCACCGACAACGTGTAGGATGCATCGACCGCATCGAAGGCGGTGAGGCGCTTGAAGGGCGCCACCGAAGGCCGGAACGGATCCTCGTACGGCAAAACGTCCGGGCGGCGCGTGTCGCGGTCCGGGTGAAACGTGGCGTCGGGGGCACTGTCGGCCTTGGCAGCCGGGTCGGCCGGTCCTTCTGCGCGCGGCTTCGAACGCGGACGCACGGGTCCGCTGCCGGACGAGGCTGGAGCATCCGCGCCCGGCCCGCCGAATGCGAGCTGCGTATCCTCTTCCGCATCTTCGGCGATGCGCTCGTGAAGCACCGGCGCGAACGTCGCGCGCGCACGCCCGGCAGGGAGCATCGCCAGGCCCAGCGCAGCGAGAATCAGAAGGTGTCGCGCAGCCTTCATGGGAGCTCCCACGATACCACAGCCGCCACGCGGGTCCGGCGCTTCAGCGCGGGCGCGGCGCGGTGACGACGCCGTTGTTCGGGGGCAGCGCCGCGGGGCCACGGAGCCAGCGACCCGGTTCGTACATGTAATTGCCCTGGAGCGTCCAGTAGCGCGGCGCGCTCCAGGTGGCGCCCGCCGGAGGCTGCTCCCAATGACCCGGGATCCACGCGTACTCGACGCCGTTCCAGTGCCAGTAACCGGGGAGCCACGTGGCCTGCGGCGCCGGCGGCGGCGGGCGATTCTCGTTCACTGGCGCGGGGGGCGGACCGTTCGCCACGACGCCGCGAGCCGGAGGTGGCGTGACCGTAGCCACGCACCCCGCCATCAACGTCGCCAGCAGTAGACCCGAGAGGCCGCGCATCGTGTTCTCTCCTACGCCCATTGAGTCTATCAACCTTCCCGAAAGTTCCAACAAGCGGAGAAATCCTATGCTGCACCGCGACTTGACGCGCCCGACGGGAGGGCCGATAGCCTTCCCGAGGCCCGAAACTCGTGGTCGTATGGACGCATGACGCTCCGTGACGATCTGGCCAACCTCCCCGCTTCGGTGCGCGAAAAGCTCGAGACGTTCGGCTTCGACGCGGAACGCCTGAGGAGCCTCGCGGGCACCCTGGTGGGCGACGCAACCCAGCGCCGCAACACGCGAAACCGCGTCTCCGGCGGGGTCCTCGCGCCGCGCGAGGATGAGCTCTTCGACCTTCCCGCGCGGGGCACCGAAGCCTTCGAACGACTGCGCCAGATCGGCGCCGAGGCCATCGCGCGTGGCGAGCTGGCCTTCGTGGTGATGGCCGGAGGGATGGCCACCCGCATGGGCGGCGTGGTCAAGGCGCTCGTCGAGGCATTGCCGGGCAAGACCTTCCTCGACCTGCGGCTGGCGGAGAACGCCGCCGCGTCCGCCCACGCGCTCCGTCCTGTGCCCTTGTTTCTCATGACGAGTGATGCGACCGACGCGAAGATTCGCGAGGCGCTCGCTTCCGCGCCGGCGCACGTGAAGACGTTCGTGCAGAACCTCAGCTTACGGCTCGATCCGTCGGGCGAGCTCTTTCGCACCGACGCCGGCGAGGTGAGCCCCTACGCAACGGGCCATGGTGACTTGCCCGACGCACTCCGGCGCGCCGGCCACCTCGCACGGTTCCGTGCCGACGGCGGCAAGTACGTGTGGATCACCAACCTCGACAACCTCGGCGCATCCATCGATCCGGCGGTGCTCGGCGCCTTCATCGACCGCAAGGCCAAGCTCATGGTCGAGGTATGCCCCAAGCGCAAGGGCGATCGCGGCGGCATCCCGGTGCGCACCAACGGACGCCTGGAGGTGCTCGAAGAGTTCCGGCTGCCGGAGGGCTTCGACGCCACGACGGTGCCGGTCTTCAACACGAACACCTTCCTGGTGGACGCCGAGGCCCTCGACACCACGCCCTTCGTTTGGACGTACTTCGAGGTGGAGAAGAAGGTCGAGGGGCGCCCGGCCATCCAGTTCGAGCGCTTGCTGCAGGAGATGACCGCGGCGCTCGATGCCATCTACCTGCGCATTCCCCGCGACGGCGCGGAGTCGCGCTTCCTGCCAGTGAAGGACATGGACGAGCTCGCGGCGCGCCGCTCGGAGATCGAGGCCGTGGCGCGCGATCGCGGGATGCTGAAGTAGCTCAGACCGCGGTGCGGTCGGTGGCGGACACCTTGGCGGTCGCGTCGATCGTGATCACGTCGCCCGTGACGACGACCTTGTAGTGGACGAGCGGCGCGGCTGCGGGGCCGTTCAGCACCGCGCCGTTCTTGTCGAACCTCGACTTGTGACACTTGCAGAAGATGTCGGTCGCGGAGATGACGCCATCAATCTTCATGTCGCAAGACTGGTGCGTGCAGAGGCTCGACATGGCGTAGAGGCCGCCCGCGTCGCGCCCCACGAACGTGAGACCCGGCCCGTTCACGAGCGCGCCCTCGGGGACGTCGGCGACCTTGAGCTGCGTGGTGCCACCGCTCGAAGACGAGCTGCCACCGGTCGACGAGCTCGACGAAGAGGACGACGAAGAGCTCGCGGGATCACTGCTGCAGGCCGGTACCACCATCGCCACCGCTGCTCCCCCGAGTACCTTCAGAAACGTCCGCCGTTCGTTCATATAGAGAGACCTCCGCCCTCGACATTACGACGGCGCAAGGTCTGCGTTTCGTGGAACCGCACGTTCTTGTGCATTTTGTTGCCACAGGATGTGTCAACGGCACGCACAGTCGCGCACCAGCAGGGCGATCTCGACGCTGCCTCCCCCCTGGCAGCTGCAGAGGATCCGCGGCCCCCCGCACGGGTCACCCGTCTCGACGCCGGCATCGAGCGCATCACACCCGACCGACGACGTCATCGCCGCGCGGCAGGCATCGAGCGAGGGAAACGTACGCTCCGGCCGCGCCGTGCAGGCGAACCTCGGGCCGCCTCCTTCGGAGCGTGCCGCGTCCGGGGAAGCCTCCGCGGCATCGCCTCCCGCATCCGATTCGCCGCCCAGCGCCTCGAAGGTCTCGCAAGAGAGCGACAGGCACGAGCCGACGAGGACGACGCGCCAGGCAAGACGGGGCATGTCTCGACTGTTCCCCACGCGCGCACCGGCAGCCATTGCTCAGAGTGGCCACGTCGATCTGCAGGGCTCGCGGACTGCTACCGTGCGGAGGTGCTCTGCGTTCGTCGAAGCTTCGAGGTGCCCGAGCTCGGCGCCCGCATCGACAGCCATCTTCTCACCGGCCCCCACCACCGCGTGGTCGCGGGCGGGGTCAGCGGTGACGTGGTGTTCGACGCGCGCCTTCTTCCGCCCGAGCCACCGGCGAGCCGCACGTACGTGTACCTCTTGCTCGAGGGCGCGCTGCACTTGCGGAGAGCACGCGCGCCGCTCGCGCGCGACGCCATGGTCCTGGCTCCCAGCCGCGACGCGCTCTTCCAACAGCTCGGGGCCCATCATCGCGGGCCGTTTCGCATCGTGGCCCTGCAGATCGCGAGCGAGCTCCTGCCACCTCCCCTGCAGGTCGGAGTGCTCCCGCTCAGCGCGCGGCTCCGCGAAGCAGCCGAGACCTTTCACGCGGCACTCACCGCAGGAGGAGCCAGCTCCGAGGCACACCGCGCGCTCCTGCACGGCCTCGCCTCGGCAGGGCTGCCCATCGCCTCCGACCGCCTGCTCGCGCGAACCTCGCCCGTGACGGGGCGCATCGACGAGCTCGCGGCCGCCCTCTCCTCCGCCCTCTCGCAGGCGGGAACCCGCCCCGCGCTCGTGGACCTCGCGGCCGGAAGCGCGCTATCGGAGCGCACCGCACGGCGCCTGCTC
>JABFRG010000263.1 GCA_013141295.1 Polyangiaceae bacterium | reverse complement strand
CCCCAGGATGGCGAGCGCGACCTTCGACGACTTGCGGTCGTCGCGCCGCCGCAGCGCGACGACCGCAAGTCGTCGAAGGTCGCGCTCGCCATCCTGGGGCTGGTCATCCTGGGCCCGGCCGGGCTCTGGTTCTACGAAACGTGGCTCTCGAAGGCCGCGCTGGGTGCACCTTGCACGCAAGGCGGGGAGTGCCGTTCGCGCCAGTGCCTTCCGCGCGCGCGAGCGCCGGGTCCGGTGCAGATCGGCAGCTACCGGCTCCCCTCTTTTGCGCCGCCGCCTTCTGCCGCGGCGTCGGGCGGTGTCTGCACCCAGGACTGCATCACCGACGCCGACTGTCCCTCCAGCCTTCGTTGTCGCGGGGCGGTGGAGTGGACGAGCTTCGGCGGCACCGTGCTGCCCGGAGGCACACGTGTCCTCCGGTGCCAGCCAGAAGCCTGGGACGGGGATCGCTGAGGATCGGCGACCTGCGCTCGCAAAAGCGCAGTTGACGTTTGCTCCGCAAACCTTGGCGGCCGCGCCGCAGCCGACCGAACGCGCCTGGGTATTCTCACCCCACGGCGCGCCACTCGACGCGACCCGACGACGTCGCCGGAAGCGACGACACCTCGCGACCTCTGCGTGGAGATGGCGATGAAGACGAACCTGAGTTGGACGCTGGCAACGGTGGGCGTGAGCGCCGCGCTGGGCACTGCGTTCGGTTGCGGACGCAGCGGAGACGACGCGGCCAAAGCCGACGTCGCCTCGGGCGAAGCGCAGTATGCCGCGCTATGCGCGGGCTGCCACGGTACCCAAGGCGAGGGCAAGACGGCGCCGACGCTGCGCCACTGGACCCGCGGTGAGCCGGCCCTCGCCGGCATCATCGACGAGCGCATGCCTCTGGGCGATCCCGCCAAGTGCAAGGGCAAGTGCGCCACCGACGTGGCGAAGTACATCCTCGAGAAGCTCCAGGGCGATCTGGTGTGCGCCGCGCCGCGGCCCACCGCGCGCGGTCTTCGGCTCCTCACGCGCCGGGAGTACCGGCGCACCGTGCAAGACCTCCTGGGCCTCGCCTTCGCGACCAAAGGCGGAGACACCTGCGAGGCGTCGTTCCGCTACGATCCGCAGGGGCGGTCCGTCTCCAAGGTGCACGTCGCCGGAAGCTTCAACGCCTGGCCCGCCACCACCGCGGCTGGCGGCTGGCCGCTGACGCTCACCGGCGCGGTGTGGACCGGCAAACGGACGCTGCCGCAAGGGCAGTACCTCTACAAGTTCGTGCTCGACGAGCGTGACTGGATCGCCGATCCCGGCAACGGCAAGACCTCGCCCGACGGCTTCGGCGGCAACAACTCGGTGCTCGACGTGCAGTGCGGGGTAGGCGGCGGCGCTGCGGACCCGACCACGTCGTTCCCGGTCGACACGCGGCCCGAGGGCTTTCTCTTCGACGATAGCGCGCGGGGCCGCATCGTGACCCCGGTGCTCGCCGACGAGTACTTCCGCGCCGCGACCACCCTGGCCACGGTGGCCGTGGGCGATCTCGGCAAGATCACCGGGTGCGCCAACCTCGGCGACGAGAAGGCCTGCGCCGCGTCGTTCGTGGCTCGCTTCGGAGCCCGGGCTTTTCGGCGGCCCCTCACCGGCACCGAGACCGCGCGCTACGTCGACCTCACGTCCAAGCAAGGCAGCCTCGCCTCGGGCGTTCGCGCCGCACTGCGCGCCTTCTTGAACGCACCGCAGTTCCTCTATCGCAGCGAGCAGGGCACGCCGCAGAAGGACGGCACCTACCGCCTCTCGGGCTTCGAGATCGCCTCCGCGCTCTCCTACGGCCTGTGGGGCACCATGCCCGACGACGTGCTGTTCGCGGCGGCCGAGAAGGGCGAGCTCGACGCGCCGGAAGGCCGGGAAAAGCAGGCCCGGCGCATGCTCGCCGACGCGCGAGCGCGGGAGACCGTGGGCACCTTCGCCGAGCAGTGGCTCGGCAGCGAGAACGTCGCCAGCGCCACCAAAGCGGCCCAGCTCTACCCCGCCTGGTCGGAGTCGCTCGGGGCGTCGATGGCCGAGGAGACGCGTCGCTTCGTCACGAGCGTCGTGTTCGACGGCTCGCACACCTACGAGGAGCTGGTCACCGCCAAGTACTCGATGGTCGACGACCGGCTCGCGCCCCTCTACGGCCTCGCCGGCGGCAGCGCCTCCTTCGAGAAGCGCGACTACCCCGACGGCACCCGCGCGGGCATTCTCGGGCACGCCAGCGTCCTCACCGCCACCTCGCACTCCGACCAGACCTCGCCCATCCGTCGCGGTCTGTTCGTGCGGAGGCGCCTGCTGTGCCAGGAGCTACCGGCACCGCCGCCCAACGCCGGAGGCGTCCCCAAGGTCGACCCGAACGCCACCACCCGCGAGCGCTTCGCGCAGCACACCGCCAATCCCACTTGCAAGGCGTGCCATCAGTACATCGACGGGGTGGGCTTCGGCTTCGAGCCCTTCGATGCCATCGGCCAGAAGCGCACCCAGGAGAACGGTCGGGACATCGACCCCAAGGGCGACATGAACGACGTCGAAGGGCTGGGCACCCAGACGCATGCACCGTACACCGGTCTCCGGGAGCTCGGGCAGATCCTCGCGAGTAGCCGCGCGGCCAAGGCCTGCGTGGTCAAGCAGTACGGCCGCTTCGTGGCCGGCGGCGTCGACGACGACGCCTGCGCGTCCTCCGACGTCGTCCGGCGCTTCGAGGCCACCGGGGGCGATCTGCGCGAGATGATCGTCGCCACCTTCGCCTCGCCCAGCTTCGTCCTCCGCAGGAGCGCACCATGATCGAACGCCGTCGCATCTTGAAGGCCCTGGCCGCATCGGCCATCACCCTCCCCTTCGCCGGTCTCTTCGCCAAGAGCGCCCGGAGCGCGCCGAGCGTCGCCAAGCGCCTCATCGTCTTCTACTTTCCCGACGGCGTGCCCGCGCCGCAAGGTCAGGCGAGCCGCTTCCACGCGAGCGGCTCGGAGCTCGCGTTCTCGCTCCCGGAGAACCTCGCACCGCTCGAACCCTACCGGAGCTCGTGCGTCTTCCTGAACGGCCTGAGCATGGGCGGCACCGACGCCGGTAGCCACCCGGGTGGCGCCAAGAAGCTGCTCACCGGCGTCGACGGCGGCGGCGGCGAGTCCATCGACCGCTACCTCGCGCGGACGGTGGGCGCCGGGTCACCCAACCGGCACCTCTACTTCGGGGCCATGGCCAACCAGAACGCCGCCTCCGGCGACAAGCATATTTCCTATCCGAGCCCGGGCACCACCGTGGCTCCGGAGGACAACCCCATCCTGTCGTTCCAGCGGCTCTTCGTGCCGCAGGGCAACGGTACCCAGGACACCGAGGGCGCCTCGGTCATCGATACCGTGAAGGGCGATCTCGACGACGTGCGCGCAAGCCTAGAAGGCGCCGAGCGGCAGAAGCTCGACCTTCACCTGGAGGCGCTGCGCGAAGTGGAGCGAAGGGTGAAGGGGCTCTCCCCCACCTGCGGCGGCGCGGCGGTCGACATCTCCGGCATCGATGCGTCACAGCTCTATTCGCCGGAGCGCTTTCCCGGCGTGCTCCGGGCGCACATCGACATCATGGTGCAAGCCATGGCGTGCGGCCTCAGCCAGGTGGGCGTGGTGCAGTGCTCGCAGCACACGAGCGAGCTCATCATGAGCCGCTTTCCGGCCACCCCGCTCTACAAGGCGAACTTCGACATGCGGAGCCACCAGGCCTCGCACTATGGCGATCCCGGCGATCCCAAGTTCGCCGACTACGTGGCCCAGCGCACCTGGTTCGCCTCCCAGTTCGCGTACCTCCTGGGCGAGCTGCAGAAGCGGCCGGACGGGACCGGCACGATGCTCGACAGCTCGGTGGTGCTCCTCTGCAGCGAGGTCTGCGACGGCAACACCCACCTGCACGACAACATGCCCTTCGTACTGGCAGGGCGCGCCGGCGGCACGCTGCGCACCGGGCGCCTCCTCTCGTTCGGCTACCGACGGCACTCGGACCTGCTGCTCTCGCTGGCGCGCGCCATGGGCGACGGCGCCACGTCGTTCGGGCAGGAGTGCCAGGGCGTGCTCCCGGGCCTCTTCGTATAGCTAGTGCAGCGCCGTCGAGTTGTGATCAATCAGACGCCGCGCTGCACTAGCGAATTCGCGGGAGCGAATTCGGGGTTTGGGCGGAGCCCAATTCAAATTCGCCGAGAAAGACCGAGCATCGGACGGGTACGAGCAAGAATCTGGCGAAGTAGTGCTAGCGCACCGAGGGCAGGTTGGCGGCCTGGACCGCGAGCATGCCGCCGGTCATGTTCACCACCCGCGAGAACCCCATGCGCACGAGGGCTTCGGCGGCGCGACCGGAGCGGCCACCGGAGCGGCATACGAGCACCAGCTCGGCGTCCTTGTTCCACTTCGCGGCGGCGGTCTCGACGGTGGCCAGCGGTACCAGCTCGGCGCCCTCGATGTGCCCGAGCTCCCCCACGAACTCGTCGGGCTCGCGGACGTCGACCATGCGGACCTTTCCCCGCAGGGCCACCACGGCCTCCGGCGAAGCCTCACGGTAGCCGATGGCGTGCGGTGTCGATTTTTCGTAGATCATGTTCGTTCTCCTGTTTCCGATGTCTTCCCACACGCGCGGTTCGCAGGAACCGCCTCGGCCAGCTTCTTCGGGGGAGCCAGACCCAGCGAGCCCATGATGCTCACGAAATCGGCCTCGCTCTTTCCGGCGAGCCGCGGATTGTACGCCTTCTCTTCGCCGATGGTGGACGACGTCATGCCGCGGTAGTCGTGCCCCGGAAGAACCACCGTGTCGTCCGGGAGAGCGAACAGGACACGGGTGATCGATGTGTAGAGGGTCGCCGCGTCGCCGTTCTGGAAGTCGCTACGTCCGCACCCGCGAATGAGCAACGTATCGCCGGTGAGGACGTGCCCTGGCACCAGGAAGCACATGCCGTCGTCGGTGTGCCCCGGCGTGGCCAGCGCCGTGACGACGAGGCCACCCGCGCGCACCATGTCGCCGTGCCGAAGCCCGCGATCGACGCACGGGGCGCCGCTCGCGCTGGCGGCGGTCGTGGCCCCGGTCCGCTCGCGCAGCACCCCGGCAGCCGTGACGTGGTCGGCGTGCACGTGGGTCTCGAGCACGTGAACGAGCCGGAGCCCCAGCTCGCCGACGAGCTTCAAGTCTCGCTCCACCCATTCACGCACCGGGTCCACCAGGATCGCCTCGCCGCTTTCGCGATCGGCGAGCAAGTAGGTGTAGGTGGAGCTCTCGGAATCGAACAGCTGGCGAAGGAGCATCGGCTCTCAGGTCGCAAGAAGCAGGCCGCCACCGGCGGCCTTCGGAAAGGGTCCCCCGGCCGGAGGTGGGCCGAGCGGGTGAAACATCGTGAAACAAAGTGTTTCAACGCCGCCGCGTCGCGACCAGTCCCAGCTCCCGCATGCGTCGCCACAGCGTGACCCGGCTCAGGCCCAGCAGACGCGCCGCCTGCTCGCGGCTGCCACCGGTGCGCTCCAGCGCTGCCGTGATGCGCCCGGCGTCGGGGCCGTCGGCGCCGGGAAAAGCCGCGGTGTTGGCCCCACCCCAAGGGGAGTCCACCACGTTGGCCGCCACCACTTCCGGCGGCAAGTGCGAGAGCTCGAGGCGCTGACCGTCGCCCACCACGTAGGCGTACGACAGCGCGTTCCGGAGCTCGCGCACGTTGCCGGGAAACGGGTAGCGCACCAGCGCGGCCATGGCAGCTTCGGCGACGGTGACGATGGCGCGCTTGCTGCGACGGTTCATCTCCTCGGTGATCTTCGCGACCAGGAGCGGAATGTCCGCAGGGCGTTCCCGGAGAGGCGGCAAAAACAGGGGTATGACGCGGATCCGGTACATCAGGTCGGCGCGAAAGCGACCGAGCTCCACCTCGCGCCGGAGCGCCCGGTGGGTGGCCGATACCAGCCGAATGTCCACCGGCACCGGATCGCGCGCGCCCACCGGCACCACGCTGCGCGTCTCGAGCACCCGCAGCAGCTTGGCCTGCAGGTCCAGCGGGAGCTCGGCGATCTCGTCGAGAAACAGCGTCCCCCGATGGGCCAGCTGCACGTGGCCGGGCACGTCTCGCACGGCGCCGGTGAAGGCGCCCTTGGCATGCCCGAAGAGCTCGCTCTCCAGGAGGTTCCCCGGGAGCGCAGCGCAGTTGATGGCGCGAAACGGTCCTTTGCTTCGTGAGGAGCAAGCATGCACCGCTTGTGCGACGAGCTCCTTGCCGGCGCCGGTCTCCCCGCGCACCAACACCGTGACGTCCTCCGCCGCGGCACGCTCCACCAGCCGGAACAGCTCGCGCATCTTGGGATCCTGGGTCCACATCCCGTGAAAGAGCACCGGGCCTTCGGAGGCGGCACTGCCAGCGTCCTCCACCGTCAGGAGCCAGCC
>JABFRG010000506.1 GCA_013141295.1 Polyangiaceae bacterium | reverse complement strand
GCCCTCGACGCCCTCTCTCGCCATGGCTCGCGATACCCGAACGGCGCCCTGGTGGAAGAGCGAGAGGCGCTCGCGGTACGCATCCTGGTGGACGCCGGTCGAACCGCCGAGGCGCGGGCCCGGGGCGAGCGATTCCGCGCGCGCTATCCCAAGAGCCTCATGCTCCCGGCGGTAGAAGCGGCGCTGGAGTCGATTCCATGACAAGTTCGGAGTGGGCGCACCAGGTAGCGACATGAATCGAAGACTCGCTTTGGCATTCTCTCTTTCGGTCGCCGCCGTCACCAGCGCCTGCGGACAGACGCTGGACCTCGGCAAGGACGTGCCTGCGGGTTGCGAGGGCAAGCCCGCGGGCGCGCGCATCCTCTCCACGCTCGCAGAGCTCCCCGACTTCGTCCCGCTCTCCATGGTGGTGGTGGGCAACGCCGCGTACGTGGGTGGCTATTCGCTGCCCGGGCGCTCGTTCGCCAACGCTTCGCCCGAAACTCGCGACATCGGCCGGCTGGTTCGGGTGCCGCTCGACGGTGGTTTGGCCACCGAGGTGTGGAGGGGGACTTGGTTTCGCAGCCCGCTCAAGGTCCAGGGCGCCCGTATCGTCTTTACCGAGTACGACCCGGCGAACACATCCAACTACCCGGTGTTCGGGGGCGTCGACGTCTACGACTCAGCCACCAGCGCGGCAGCGCAGATACCGAACGTTCCGGGTCGGGACTACGTCGTCGACTTCGAGGTCGTGCCCGATGGCGTGGTGTTCTCCAGCGCCACCTTCCTTTCGAATGGGGGGTCCACCATGCCCGGCTACAGCGTGGCGCGCGCGAGCTTTGCAGACCTTCGGGCGCGTTCGTTCTTCGAGCACCCCACCCAGGCTCCCCTGTTCCTCCGCCGGGGCGAGACGGTGCTCGCGAGCATGCTCGCCGATGGTAGCGAGAGCGGCTACGACGATCCCACGTCGCAAGCGCTGGACCTGGCCATGTTCGCGGTGGACGCTACGGGGTTGCGACTCGAGCGACGCCTCACGGAGCTCATGAGCCCGCGGACGGCCACCAGCGCCGGCATGAGCTACGCCGTCGTGTATGCAGACGACACCGCCTACTACGTCGCGGAGACGGCGCAGCAGTATACGACGACGCAGCGACTGCCACGCGCCGCCAGGACGAACGCGCCCGAGTCGGTGGTGTCGGGCAGCCTCGGACGCCCCAGGTTCTTCGGCCGCGAGGTGCTCTGGACGCCGGCGACGGACCGATCCATGGTGCGCGCCCGAGCGTTCGACGGCACGGACAACCGCAACGGCACCGAGCTAGCGTTCGATGCGCGGCGGCAGATCGTCGCCTTCGCGCCGGACGCCTGCGGCGTGACCTGGGTCTCCTACAGCAGCGACGGCGACAGCTACCGCGTGATGAGCGCTCCGCGCCTGTGAAGGTGCTGGGTCACAAGAGATCGTCGTCCGCAGGTGCACTCTTGCGGCCCAGGCCCTTGCGCAAGAGGCAGCTCTCCGGCGCGATGGCCTCGCCCCGTCGGTAGCGCCCGAGGAGCGCCCGGGAACGCTCGGCCAGCTCCCGTCGCACCTCCCGCCGCTTGCCTTTGACCCGAGCGATCTTCATGTCGTCGTAGCCGGTGGTGGCGTGGCGCATCCAGGCGATGGTGGCGGCCTCGGCCCGGCGCTCGATGGGAATGCGCTGCGTGCGCGCCACGGTGCCGCTCCCCACCGGCGTCGCATGCGCGGCGATGGCGGCGGCGAGACCTTCGGCCAGGGCGGCATGCACCGGGGCAAACCCGAGGAACGCGCGCACCGCGCCCCGGAAGTCCTCCACGTACGCCCCCTGCGCCACCTCGCGCCGCGCTCGCGCGGCCTCCATCTTCCGCGCGTAGGCCGGCGTGTCGCGCTCCGCGGCCAGCTCGGCGCGAATGCGCTCGATGCGGTCGCTCGGTGCGTAGAGCCCCAGGGAGAAGACCTTGCGCCCCTTCTTCTCGGACATGGTCCACACCGGGCCCGCCAGCTTCACCCGGCGCGTGAGGCCCGGATCCCCTGGCGCCAGCAGCACCCAGCCCGGGGGCACCGGCAACACGGCGCCCTTCGCATCTTGCACGGTTCCCGGGCGAGGGCCCGGCTTCACTTCTCGCGTCTCCGTCGACATCGGCTCACCTCCTACACCAAGTCGACCAGCCCGCGCGCGGGTTGCCACGCCCGGGCGAACGGGTGCGACCTGGGCGATCACGGTCGTGGGGACGGAGCCGATCATGGATCGCCTCCCACCGATTTCGGGGCCTCGGGCGAGACGGATGCGTTGAATACGGTGCCGTTCTCGAACGTGCGCACGCGTTCCCCTTCCCCGGCTTAAAGTCTCATATTTTCTTATCTTTCCACCAAGACACGCACATCCATGACGCGCCATACCGTGCCCAAATCACATACGCATTCGTACCTCAGACGAGCCTCGGCACGGTTCTCGCTGAAGCGATGGGCATGAAGATACGCACCAAAGCCCTCCCGCTCCTGGTCTCGCTCCTCGTCTCGATGGCCCCCGCCGCGAGCCTCGCCTCGGACCACGCCGACGGTCCGAGCACGGCCCTCGATCGGGCGGGCGACATCTCGGACCTCTACACGTTCACCAGCCCCAAGGATCCCGACAAGGTGGTCCTGATCATGAACGTCATGCCGTTCGCCTCCCGCGACTCGCTCTTCTCCGACAAGGTCAACTACCGGTTCCGCATTCGCGCCATCGACGATCCCAAGTCGCTCGCCCCAAGCAGCAGCACCAAGAAGGAGCAGACCGTGGTTTGCACCTTCGCCGGCAAGGAGATGAAGCAGCAGGCCACCTGCGTGTTCAAGCTCGCCGGCGCCGCCGAGACCCTCACCTTCGCGACCGTCTCCGGCACCATCGGCGGCCAGGCGCAGAAGGGCGACCTGCAAGCCTTCGCCGGCCTCCGCTCCGACCCGTTCTTCTCGGACTTCGAGCGGACCGCCAACAACGTCAACAACAACAGCACCATGGACACCAAGGCCCGGGGAAGCAACGGCGATCAGGGAGCCAACGTGCTCAGCATCGCCGTGCAGTTCAGCCGCCAGCGGCTGATAACGCCCATGGTCGCCATCACCGCCCAAACCACCCGCAAGCCCTGATCACCCGAAGAACCGGAGAAGAGTCATGAAGGCATTCAAGTTCGGCGCTGCGGCGCTCTGTGTGATGGCAATGGCAGTGGTTCTGGGCCCGGTGGGTTGCGCCGGCGCCGAGGCCGAAGAGGGCGAGGAAGACCTCACCCGGGTCATCGGCGTGGATCACGCCGCGATGGTGGAGGTCTCCACCGTCATGCTCACGGCCGATACGTTCACGCTCATTCGCGACGAGAACCTCGACAACTTCAACCGCGAGGATCCCTTCAAGATCGAGCCCGACCGCTACCGCTTCGTGTTCGAGCAGCACTTTGCGCACTTCGACGGCTACGATCGGAAGGCCGACTGGAGCCCGGCCCAGTCCAAGTACTGGCTGGCGCGCGTGTCGTCGGGCAACTTCCAGATTCTCGATGCATCCAAGCCGTGCGTCTTCGGAACGCACACCTATCTCGACGTCGAGCGGGGAATGCTCACCGGCAAGCCGCACCAGACCTGCGGTGGGCGCATGCCCAACGACGACGCGCTCGACGCGGTGATGACCTGGCTCGTCCGCGGCCCCGCCACCGCGGTGGACAGCGAAGACGCCGTGAGCGACGGCGTGAGCCAGGCAACGAAGCTCGCCACCGACACGTTTCCGTATCTCGCGGAACCCAACTGAGGCCACCATGTTCTTCGCTCGAAGCACCGCACGCATTCTCGCCCTCGCTTGCACGACGGCTACGCTCGCGGCCCTCGCAGGCGGGTGCGCCAACAAACGCGGCGTCGGGGATCGAGCGACGACCTCGGCCACCGGCCCCCTCCGCGATCGGCCGCGCAGCGACGCGGAGCTGCCCACCACCAGCGGCGAGATCTTCGTCACCAACATGAACGGCGAGATCGCCGAGCTCACGCGCATCTCCGGACAGTACCCGGACGCGGTCTCCAACGTGCGCGCGCTCGCCGCGGCGCTCCACGGCCGAGGTCGCTTCAAAGGCGATCTCGACGAGATCCAACGGGGCATCGATCTGGCTTCGAAGTGCGCGACCATGACGCCGTCGAGCCCCGCGTGCCTCTTGCTGCGAGCCGACCAGGAGCAGAGCCTCCACCGCTTTCCCGCCGCGCTGGCCGACCTCGAGCGTGCTCGCGCGCTGGGCGCCGAGCCGGCGCGCACGGTGGGGCTCCAGACCGAGCTCGACTGGAACGCCGGGCGCTACGACACCGCTATCCCGGCCATCCGGCACGAGCGCGTGGCCCACCCGTCGCCCTCGACGTGGGCGCGGGAAGCCATCCTCGAGCACGACCTCGGGCACGAGGAGGAGGCCGAGCGAGCGTTCGAGACGGCCGAGGACGCCATCACCGATACCGGTCCGATGTTCGTCGCGTACGTGAATCTCCAGCGAGGCATCCACCGGATGCAGACCGGGCAGCTCGAGAAGGCCTGCGCGTTCTTCCGGGAAGCCATGGCGCGAATCCCCGCCTACGTGGCCGCCCGGGAGCACCTCGCCGAGGCCTTGCACCTGCTGGGCAAAGACGCGGAGGCCACCCGCGAGTACGAGGAGGTGGTGCGTCTCTCGAGCGATCCCGAGTTCGCCCACGCGCTGGGCAGCCTCTACCGGGCGAGCGGCCGGACCCACGAGGGCGACGAGCTGGAGACGCAGGCGAAGCAGCGCTACGCGGAGCTGGTGGCGCGGTTCCCCGAGGCCATGTACTGGCACGCGTCGGAGTTCTACGCATCCATCGGCGATCAACGCACTTCCCTCGAGCTCCTGGAGAAGAACGCGGCGCTCCGCCCCAACAGCACGAGCTTCGTGGCCCTCGCCCGGGCGCAGCACGTCAACGCGCAGCACGACCGAGCCAAGGCTTCCATCGACCGAGCACTGGCGATGCCGCTGGTCTCGGCCAACCTCTACTGGACCGCGGCGAAGATCTACGACCAGGCAGGCGACAAGGCGAAGGCGGCCTCGTTTCGCGCGCTGGCGCTACGCATCAATCCGCGCATCGAGCAGCTCGAGCCCTGACCGGCACCCGCGCCGCAAGAGGTGGTAGCGCTCCGGGCGAATCCGTGCGATCGACGAAGGCATGAGATTGGTTCCTTCCGTCTTCGCCGCTGCCACCCTGCTCCTCGTCGCCGGCGCCGCGCAGGCGTTCCCGCAGTCGACCCACCCGGCGATGCTCGACGCGTCCAAGGCAACGGAGACGGCGCCCGCGAAGTTCCAAGCCAAGTTCACCACCACCAAGGGCGACGTGGTCTTCGACTGCACCCGCGACTGGGCCCCGCACGGCGTGGACCGGTTCTACAACCTGGTGAAGATCGGATACTTCGACGACGTCGCGCTGTTTCGCATGGCCAAGGGCTTCGTGGTGCAGTGGGGCATCCACGGCAACCCCAAGGTGAACGCGGTGTGGCGCGACGCGAACCTGCCGCCGGATCCGCCCAAGCAATCCAACACCCGCGGCATGCTCACCTACGCCATGGCCGGCTCGCCCGACACGCGCTCCACGCAGCTGTTCATCAACTTCGGCGACAACTCGAGCCTCGACGGTCAGGGCTTCGCGCCCATCTGCAAGGTCACCAGCGGCATGGAGATCGCCGAGTCGTTCTACAGCGGGTACGGCGAGCAAGTCACCGGGACCCAGGGCAGCATCCAGGCCAAGGGCAACGACTACCTCCACGAGAAGTGGCCGAACCTCGACTACATCAAGACCGCGGCCATCGTCGGCGAGAGCAACGCGCACCCCACCGCCGACGCGCCGGAACCGAAGAAGGACGACGGCACCGGTGAAAGCACCGTGCCCTACGTGGTCGGCGGTCTCCTGGCGGCCGGCGCACTGGTGTTCTTCCTGAGCCGCAAGAAGGCCGACGAGGCCCCCAAGCGCCCGGAGACGCCGACGAGGACGGCGGCGAAGAAGACCGAAGGCGAGGCAGTTCGGAAGAAGAAGAAGAAGTCCGCCGAGGCCAAGCCCGCCGAAGCCAAGAAGCCCGCCGAGGCCAAGAAGCCCGCTGCGGAGACTGCGGACGACGAGGACGAGAGCTAGAGCAGCAGACCGGAGCGGGCTCGGGCTCGGGCTCGGGCTCGGGCTCGGAGCCGTCTTCACGCGCGAAGCGCGCCAGTATTTCGAAGAAACAAGGGGTCATCCCGAGCGAAGCGAGGGACCCCCTCTGCCACTTCGTCGCAGAGATCGATCGGGTAGGGAGCCTCCGGATTTTCCCATCGGCCCCCTCCCACACCACCGGACGTGCGGGTCCGCATCCGGCGGTTCAGTGAGTTGAGGTGTTGGCGAGCCTCGGCACGCCGAGAGCGTCGAAGTG
>JABFRG010001043.1 GCA_013141295.1 Polyangiaceae bacterium | reverse complement strand
TCCTCGCTCCGCGCCACTGAGCTGGGCCGCGCCTTGGCCCGCGTCGTGCTTACCGCCGGCCCATGAAGCTCCCTCCCATCCTCGTTCTGCTCCTCCTCTCCACGCAGGCCTGCGCCCCCGCCGCGTTCTCGCCATCGCCGGCGGAATCCGTGCCTCGGGAGGGCGCATCGGCGCCGCGAACCACCAGCGCATCGCCAGCTCCTGCAACGCCGAGTGACCGTGAAGCCGCATCGTCGGTGGACCCTCCCGACCCCAACGCCCCCGTGACGCCAGAGTCCGTGTACGCCAAGTTCCGGGCCGACGTCCGGAAGTGCATGCACGGCGAGCCGGTCGACGGCGGCAGCTTGGCCGGCGGACCAACGTGCGCGAAGCTCCGGCGGGCGGCACAGACCGGCGACACCTCCGAGCTCCCGAAGGGGGCGGCCGACGCATTCAAGGAGGAACGGGGGCGCTGAGTCGCCGGAAGTTTTTTTCCGGCCGCCCGGGCGCGGATGCAGAAACTTGCCGACTGCACCGCGTCGTCCCCGGGATTCGCCGCGTTTTTTCCCAAGGACGGGGTAGCGCGCGCTTGGCCCGCTGCTTGCGAAGGGCGGTCCCGACGGCGCACCGAGGTTGGCGCGCCGCGGAGGTCTGTTTTCCCATGATGTTCACCCGCGCTCTTCCCCTCGCCATGCTCGTTTCCGTCTCTGCCACCGGTTGCATGGGCCTCTTCGGTCCTGCTCGCACGCCCATGCCCGCGAACGAGGTGGCCGCGCTCACCACCTGCAAGACCGGAGACCTCTCCAAGATCAAGAAGAACCTGGTGCTCGCCGGCTACGGCGTGACCCGCTCGGATGGCGACATCATCGAGACCGACTTCAAGCAGGTGACCAAGTTCGGCTCCACCAAGGAGCTCGAGAAAATCTCCGTGGTGCGCGTCGACGAAAACACCACCAAGTTCAAGGTCAAGGTACGGGTCGAGAGCAAGGAAGAGGTGGAGAGCGCCAAGGTGAAGGACGGGAGCGGACGCACCGTCGCCACCGGAACGCGCCTCGAAAACACCACCGACGAGAGCGAGACGCAGTACTACCAGGAGGGGCGCCCGCAGTACGAAGAGGCGCGCAAAGCGGTTTGCGGCGGCTGATGCGAGCGGACGCGGCGCAGTTACGTTCCCGCCTCGGGCGATTGCGTTCCTGCCTCGGGCGATCCATGGTCTATAGCCTCGAGATGCGCCGCGTCCTCTTCTTCGGTCTCCTTGCCCTCGCCGGGTGCGAGGGCCTCATCGGTGCCGACTTCGATCGCCTCGCGCGAGCGCCCGATGGCGGGGCGGCGACCGACGGAAGTGCTCTCCCGGATGTCGCTGCACTGGACGGTGGTCCGCGTGACGCCTACGTCCCGCCGTCGGCGTGCGGCGATACCGCGGGTCTCGACGTGGCCGGGGGCTATCCCATGGGTCGAGGGTGCCCCACGCGCGCCGCGCACGTGGACGTTCTTCCGCCGCAGAGTCCCCGGGTGAAGAGTCGTACGGCGCTGGGGACGCGGGGTCCGTATGTGTACTTTACAGGTAGCCCGGTGCTGCGCGCCGACGGTACCGCATTGGCCGTCGCGAGCATCGGCGTGGGGGAGGCCTCGGGCTTCCGCTTCGCACTGGTGGGCTTCAAGGACGGCCGTGAAGTATTGCGAACGGAGCTCGGCGACGCCATCGTGGGCGCCGGTGCGGTGCCGGCGGTGGCGGCCGACGGCACCATCTACGTGCAGCTCGACAAGCTCTATGCCGTGTCGAGCGCTGGCGTGGTGCGCTGGTCGCAGCCGCTCGGTTCCTTCGGCGCGGGCTCGCCGCTGGTGCTCGGCGACGGCACCGTCGTCGTCCTGGCGGACCGCCGGATGGTCGGCTTCGAGCCGACCGGCGCGATCCGTTTCTCCGCGTCCATCGGCAGTGCAGCCACCGATCCGCTCTTCGTCGGCTCCGTTGCCGCCTCGCCCACCGGCACGCTGTACGCTGCCACCACCGCGGGCGCGTCCGGCAGCGACGGCTCCCTCCTGGCGGTGAGCACCAACGGCGTCACGCTCTGGAGCAAGGCGCTGAGCGGCCCTGCGGCCATGGGCCCCACGGTGCACGGTGACGGCCGCATCTACGCGACCTCGAACACGCTCGCGGCGTTCGTCTCGAGCGGCACGCTGGAATCTTCACGCGCCTTGCCGCGCGCGACCGAGGGCGGCGGGCTCTCGGTCAGCGGCGGCGATCTGTGGTTTCCCGGCCGCATCGGTGGCCCGTACCGATTCGACACCGGAGCAGGCGCCTTCAGCTCCTTCGAGACGGCCGGCAAAGCGTCGGCCCTCGTCTCTTTCCGCGATGGATCGGTGGTGATGCTCCGCCAGGGCTCCGCGCTCACGCCGCCCTCGCGCGTGGAGCGCTGGGACCGCACCGGTGCATCGCTCTGGACCGTGGAGATCGAGGGCGAGAGCGGCGATCTGTATCCGGTCGCGGTCGACCCCGCCGGCAACCTGTACGCCACCCAAGGCGGCTCGCTCTACGTCATCGGCGACTGAGTCAGCGCCGAATGTCCATGGGGTCGGGCCGGTCGGTGGCCACCGCCACCGACGTCGGGGCGGCGGACGCAGCAGACCGGGCGGGAGCCGCTGGCAGCGACGAACCCACGCCCGAGCCCCGGTCGGCCGAAGGTTCCCGACGCGCGCGCCCCACCGGAGAGGCCGCGCGTGCGGGCTCGTCTCGAGCCGCGCGCTCGCGGGCACTGCCGAGCGCGGGCTCCGTCGCCCACGCCGCCCACGCGAGGCTGCCTCCTATGGTGAGCAGCGCCACGAGGCCCATCGCGACGCTTCGACGCTGCAGCCTGCTAGGCCCGGCCGTCGGCGCTGCCTGCGTCGCCGCATCGAGCGCCGAGGGGCCGCCGAGGGTCGACAGCGCCGCACGCATGCTCGCCGCGTCGGCGAAGCGCTGCGGCGGATGAAACGACAGCGCCCGATCGACCAAGGCTCCGAGCTCGGGGGAAGCGTCGGGAAAGCGCGTGGCGAGTGGGGGCACCGGGCGCGTCGCGGCGTTCAGCAAGCGCTCGTGCTTGCTTGCTCCCTCGTGCGCGTCGTGGCCGCTCACGAGCTTCGACAGGGTCGCGCCCACCGCGAACAGGTCGCTGCGCGCGCCCACGTCGCTTCGCCGCCCGGCGGCCTGCTCCGGAGCCATGAAGGCTAGTGTGCCCAAGAGCTCGCCGTCCTCGGCGAGGGAGAGCGCGTCATCGTCGAGCGCGTCGTCGTCGCCGCCGGAGAGTCGACCCGCAAGTCCGAAGTCCAAGAGGCGCACGCGACCGTCCGTCTCGCGAAACACGTTGGCGGGCTTCACGTCACGATGCACCACCCCGGCGGCGTGCACGGCGGCGAGCACGTCGAGCAGCGCCAGCGTGTATCCGGCGGCCTCCGGCACTGGAAGGGTGCCGCCCCGCGCCAGGCGCAGCTCCTCCAGCGTTTCGCCCCGCAGCAGCGGCATCACCAGGAAGGGGAGGTCGTCGCCGTCGGTGACGGTGGCCAGGATGGGAACGATCCCCGGGTGGCTCACCCGCGACAGAAGGGCCGCTTCCCGCTGAAAGCGCCGCACCAGGGCGTCGTTGGTCCGCAAGTGCGGGTGGAGGAGCTTCACCGCCACCGTCGCGCCGTCCGCATCGCGAGCCTCGAACACCGCGGCCGCGCCCCCGACGCCGGCCACCGCGAGAAGGGTGTATCCTCCAGGCAGTACCTCGCCAACGCGACTTTGCGCATGACGCTCCGGCGACCGAGTGGCGAGGCTCGCGCCTGCGGAGCGACGATGAATGCTCACGCGCCCAAGGTACTCAACGGGCAGCGCCGACGCCACGTCCGGCGGCGCGAAACATCGGGAAAACGCCGGGAGGGAAGGTTCTCGGCGGCAGCGCGTAGCATCCCGGATCGGGCTGAATATTCGACCGCTCGCGATTCCCTGCGACCCGACGTCGCGCCCCGGCTCTCGTTTGGGAGATGCCCACTTCAGGTCGAAAGATGGCGCCGGAGGGTGAGGTCGAGGTGGGTGGCGATCATGCGGAACACGCTGTCGCATTCGTCGCCGCTGACCTTCAGGCGCGCCACGAAGCGCTTGCGCGTCTCCTTCACCACCTCTTCCCGCGCGGCCTGCACCCAGCGCGCGGTGGTTGCCCGGTGCGTGCCGTAGAGGCGCGCGAGATCGTCGATGCTCAGGCCGTCGAGGAGCGACTGCCGGAGCAGGGTCTTCTCCTTCGCCCCGAGCGCCTCCACCGCCTCCCGGAACGACGTCTTGAAAGCCTCGCGGTAGAGGGCCTTCATGTACGCGAGCTCCGGGTCCGCTGGGGCGGCGCGGTCCTCCAGCGCCGATTCCTCGGCGTCCAGGGAGGTCTCTCGCTTCTTGGCCCGGAGCACCTTGAGGCCCTGGCGGACCGCGCTTACCCGGAGCCAGCCGCGGAGCGCGCCGCGTCCGTCGTATTGCAAGAGCCGCGGTGGACCATCGGGGCTGGCCACCAGGAGCTGCCTTCGCAGCGTCTGCTTGACGTCGTCGACCTCGTGGAGATCCAGCCCGAGCTTGCGCAAATGGGCGTCGATCCCCGAAAAATAGGCGGATTCCAGGAGCGCCAGGGCTCCCGGCACCCCCCGCAGAGCGCCGCAGGCAACCCGCAGATCGTCGAGCGCCAGGGCCTCGGGGCTCTCCCCCGGACGCAGGCGCTCCTGCACGTAAGCGTCGAAGAGCTGCGGATCGAGGGCGAGGTCGGCCAAGGCGCGCTATACGATAGCCCAAGATGGGCGTTTCCGCGCGCACCCCGGATCCGTGTCTCGACGAAAGCGAGCTCCTCGCGTACGCCGACGGTCGGGGCGTGGTGGGGCGGCAGCGCTCGGACGTGGAAGCGCACGTCGCCTCCTGCGCCGAGTGCCGGACGCTCCTCTCGGCGCTCGCCCAGTCTGCCTCGGTGGTGCAGGTCAAATCCGGCGCGGCCTTCGCCGCCACCGAGTTCGGCGGAAACGCGACCATGCGCCTGCCCTCGGAGCCGCCGGGTCGCTCGCCTTCGGTGCCTCCGCCTTCCGGGGGCCCGGTGAACCCCTCCCGTCGCTCCGGAGGCGCGAGCCTCGCCGTGGAGAGCGCCGCCCCCGCCTCGCTGGTGCGGGCGACCACGCCCGAGCTCGCGGTGCGCGTGGGCGATGTGCTCGCGCAGAAATACCGCATCGACCGCGTGCTCGGAGTGGGTGGCATGGGCGTGGTGGTGGCCGCGCACCATCTGGCGCTCGGGCAATCCTTCGCCATCAAGTTCTTGCACCCGCAGATCGCCCGGGAAGGGGAGGCCAAGGCGCGCTTCCTGCGAGAGGCGCGAGCCGCCGCCCAGCTCCGCGGGGAGCACGTGGTGCGCGTCACCGACACCGGGGCGCTCGAGAGTGGCGCCGGGACCAGCGTTCCGTACTTGGTGATGGAGCTCCTCGATGGGCAGAGCCTCGGCACGCTCTTGCGAGCCGGCCGCAGGTTCGGCCCCGACGAGTCGGTGCTCTACATGCTCCAGGCGGCCGAGGCGCTCGCCGAGGCGCATCGGCAGGGGATGGTGCACCGCGACCTCAAGCCCGACAACCTGTTTTTGGCGCGTCGCGCCGACGGGACGCCCTTCGTCAAGGTGGTGGACTTCGGCATCTCGAAGACCCGCGAGGAGGGGGCGCTCTCGCTCACCTCGCACAACGCCATCATGGGGACGCCTCGCTACATGGCGCCGGAGCAGATGCGCAGCTCCAAGGACGTGGACGCCCGGGCCGATGTCTGGGCGCTGGGCGCCATTCTCTACGAGCTGCTCGCGGGGGTGCCGCCCTTCGACGCAGCGTCGATCACCGAGCTCATCACGCAGGTGCAGCTGACCCCGCACGTGCCGTTGGCCTCGCGGGTGCCCGGTCTCGCGCCGGATCTGGCCGCGGTGGTCGAGGGTTGCCTTCAGAAGGACCCGGGCTTGCGCATGCCCGACACCCTGGCCCTGGCCCGGGCGCTGCGCGCGGTCTCGCCGCGCGACGGATGGGTGCATATTGAACGCATCGAGCGGCTCCTCGGCGCCGCCTCGCTGCCGCCCCCTCCGCCCCCGCAAGCTGCAGCGCCGGTTTCCCAGGCATCCCGCGCGCCCGCGGCGGGTGGCGTGCGGCTGTGGCACGTCGCCCTGGGGGCGCTGGCGCTCGGTGCGCTACTGGGCGGTGTCGGTCTGGTCGCGCTCACCGGTCACGATGGGGCCGCCGCGTCCGTCCGCGCGGAGCCGCTGGGGCTCGCGGGGGTTGCGGCGTCGGCGCCCACCGGCACCGCCGCGCTCGACGTCCCCTTGTCACTCGTCGACGCGCCGCCCGCGACCGGCTCCAGCGGCACCGCGCACGGACCTGCGGTCGCCTCGACCGTCGCCGCGAAGGGCAATCGGGGCCAACCCGCGCCTTCCGCGCCCGTCGCATCC
>JABFRG010000002.1 GCA_013141295.1 Polyangiaceae bacterium | reverse complement strand
CCCTTCGCAACGCACCGAGGCCGACGACGTCGCCGACCTCGTGCGCGGGCTCTCCGGCGACGGCATCGCGCCGCGCATCCTCGCCTACGAGCGCTACGCCCGCGCGCACCCGGGCTCGCCCTATGCGCGCCCGCTCCTGGAGGAGGCCCAAGCCCTGCGGCAGCTCCTCAAACCCGCCGGTGAAACCGCCGCCGTGGCAGCTGCAAAGCCGCTGTTCGAACCGCCGAGCGCGGGCGCGCTGGGGGCCCCCATGGATCTCGCCATCGGCCTCGACCCCAAAGTGCAGGGCGCCATCCTCCACCATCGCAACGCCGGCGACACCACGTACGCGTCGATCACCATGAACCGCGCGGGCCCGGGATACTTCCAAGGGCGCATCCCCAAGCTATCGGGCCGCGCCGCCGAGTACTTCATCGAGGCGGCCCTTGCCAACGGCACCACCGAAGCGGTGGTGGGCTCCGCCGCGGAGCCGAAGGCCTTCGCGGTGCGCGACATGGGCGTTCACCCCAGCAAAGACCCCAACATCTACTCCGCCGCGGTGCTCACCGACTACGCGGTATTCAACCTCAAGCGAAACAACGACACCACGTTCCAGACCGAAGGAACGTTCGGCGTACGCTTTCGCGACGAGGGCCTCCGCGCGCTGCGCACCGGCTTCGGCGTGTACCGCGGCAAGGGCGGAAGCCTCGACGAGCTCGACGTCCAAGGTCTCTCCGGCCGGAGCGTGGGCCTCACCTACGGGCACCTCGAGGGCGAGTACGCGTTCACCGAGTCGTTCTCGGCCATCGCGCGCGCCATCGTCGGCCTCGGCGATCGCGGCGTGAGCCCGGGGGCCCAAGGGTTCGTGCGCATCGGGAGCGATCGCAAGACCAACCTGGCGCTGGGCGGCGAGGTGCTGGGCCTGGTGGGCCTGCGCGGCATCGTGCAGCTCGAGTGGAACACCATTCCCAACGTGCCGATCTTGCTCCGTAGCGAGGTCACCAACCAGCCGGCAGGGTCTTCCGCCAGCCCCGACCCCACGCGGTCCACGCGCAGCGGCGAGATCGGCGCGCGCGCCATCGTGCAGGCCGGCTACCGCTGGCCCTTTCGCCTCACCACGTCGGTACGCCTCTCGTACCAGGGACGCACCATCAACCATGCCGGCCCCGGAGCCGGCGCAGCCGTGAGCTACGAATGGTAACCCGCACCCCCTTCGCGACCGCCGCCCTCTGCTCGCTCTTCGCATTCGCCGGCGCCGCCCGGGCCGAGGAGAAGACCCCGGCGCAGCCTCCGCAGCCCCCTTCGACCTATGTGCATCATACACCCATATCCAGCGCACCCCAGAACGACGAGCTGCTGGTGTCCGCCGGGTTCGATCATCCGGAGCTCATCAGCCGCGCCTACGTGGTGTACCGGCACGAAGGGCGGGTGGAGGAGCGGGAATTCCGCAGGTCCGGTGGGGCCGACGGCGCTCCCTACGCGGTGGTGATCCCCAAGGAGCACACCCGCGGCGCGCAGCTCGGCTACGCCATCGAGGCCGACGCGGTCTCCGGCGGGCGAACGGCCCTGTTCGCCTCCCGAGACCGCATGCAAGACGTGACGCTCCTCAAGGACGACGACGACGTTGCGGAGACCGCCTTCCTGCAGCGCATCGAGAACCGGCGCAGCGTGGTGGGGGCACAGGCCGAGCTGGTGCGCTTCGGCTCGACCACCGCCACCGTCGGCGACGGCGGCGCCAACGGACCGAAGCGTACCGAGGAGGTGGCCGATCAGTACTACCGGTTCGAGGGATCCTACACGTATCGCCTGGGCAAGGTGGTGAGCGAGTTCGGCATTCGCTTCGGCATGGTGCGCGGCCGGTCCATCGTCCCGGGCGAGGCCGACCCGGGCAAGTTCGACGTCGGCCTCAACTACGGCTCACCGCGGGTGCGCTTTCGCGCCACCGACTATCTGCACTTCGACGCGGAGTTTCTCACGTCCATCACCGAGGTCGGCTACTCGGTGGGCGGCGGCGGGGCGGTGCTCCTGGGCGATCCCCTGGCGATGCACGTGGCCTTCGGCATGGAGGGCGTGCAGGTGTTCGGGGTTCGCGGCTATACCAAGGTGCGCCTTCCGCTCGGCACGCGGGTGGCGCTCACGCCGAGCATCGAGATCACCAACATGCCGCATGCCGACAAGGCCGGCGTGCGCTTGCTGACCGATCTCGACGTGCGCCTCACCGCGGGCCTCGCCCTCGGCGCGCGCCTCGGCTACCAGGCACGGGTCTTCGATACCGGCGGCCCCACGCTGGGCCTCGGCGGGTCCTACGCGTTCTGAAACGCCTCTAGGCTAGGGCAGCCGTGTCGCGGCCTTACCTGCGAGACGCCTCAGGGGTTCCCACGTACAGGCCGGCTGCGCCACCATGAGGTGCATGGAGACACGCCCCCGAGCGACGCTAACATGGCATGCCGGCACGTCCTCGAACGGCGTCCGCCACCGCCTTGCGACATCACCGATGCCTGTCAGGGGCTCGTCCTCTTCGGCCTTTGGCTGGGGACGCGACACGCTATTCGTAGCATCGGCGCTCGTCCGGTGTGTCGCCAGGCCTACCACCACTGGGTAGCGATCCCCAACGATGTAGGCCCGTGAGCACGAGGACGTCTGCTCGCCGTCGTCTTCGCCACCGTCGCTCGGTCGAACCTTCGTCCCGAGCTCCTCGGCGAGCTCTGTCGCGGTGAGGACCGCATCGCAGTTGCTGTACGTGGGCGTCGGCGGGCACGTCGCTTCGCACGCCTCGGCCGCGTCCGGCGTCTGCGCGCCGAGGAGGCAACCGGAACGGCACCTCCAGCGGGCCTCCCCGTCGGCACGTTCCGCGCGCTCGTCCGCCTCGCATTCCGTCTTGAAGTGCGCGAGGCGCCCTGGCGGGAGCGGTCCGCCCTGTTTCGCTTCCATGACGGGCTTGATCACGTCAAGCAAGTGGGTGCAGACGACGGCGGGATCTGCGGCGTCGCGCCGCGCCTGCGGAGCTGGCTCACGCGGAGGAGAACCTGCGCACGCGCCGGAAGCGAAGGCGACAAGTACACGGGAGAGAGTACGTAGGTCGGTGCGCATGGCTGGAGGGTACCAGGGGCGATGCCACCAGCCTAGCCCTCGCGGGGAGTAGGGAGGCAAACCCACCTCCACCTCAGAGACCCCGGCCCGAGGCGCGAGTTGGGCGGTGCTTGTCCCAACGTCTGTTCAGACTCCACCACTGCCAGGGTCGTAGGAGGGCGCAGGTGTGCACGCAGCGTCACGAGGTGGTTGCCGCCTTGCCCTTGCGAATCTTCACGAGCTGCCCGGCGGGAGCGAGCGGCGGCTCCTCGGCATCGAAGGCCTCTTCCACCAGCGCGAACACCCCGTTGTCGAAGGGGTCGCCAGGGGCGGCCGAGAGCGGCACCAGGCGCTCGCGCTTGCCGGCCTTCTTCTGCGCCAGCGCACGGTAGTGGCAATACGGGTTGTTGCCCGGCTTGCCCATGATCGCCTGGGCCGTGAAGGTGCAGCCACCGAGGCACGTCTCCGCGTACGCGCAGCTCTTGCAAAAGCCCCACAGCGCCTCGACGCCCCGCTCCCGCGTGAAGCCCAGCTCCGGCGCATGGTCCCAGATCTCTTGTAGCGATCGCTCCTTGAGGTTGCCGCCGACGTAGTGCTTGGTCTGGAGCGAGGGGCACCCCTTCACCGCGCCGTCGGATTCGATGCCCATGAGGTAGCGCCCGGCCAGGCAGCTGCGAAAATGATCGTGGCCCTCCGGCGAGGTGGAGCGCAAGAGCGCCTCCTCCGGGCCGAAGTAGCCCATGTTGTTGCCGGGCATGATCAAGATGCCATCGGCGTAGGCGCGCGCCTTCAGGGCCGCGATGCGCGGCATCAGCTCCAGGTAGTCGTAGGGCTGCAGAATCAAGTCGCCGCGGTCGGCGGCGCGGCCGAGCGGCGCGGTGATCTGCACCTGCCAAGACGCGATGCCCTGGGCCGCGAGCTCGAGGTAGAGCGCCTCGAGATCGCCGCGGTTGAGGCGGTTGATGTTGGTGTTGGCGGTGATGGTGATGCCGGCATCCTTGAGAAACCCCAACGCCGCCATGGCCGCGCGGTAGCTCCCACGAGCCGCACGCATGAGATCGTGGGTGGGCTCCAGACCGTCGATGGACACCGACACACTGTAGACGCCGCGGGCTTTCATGGCGCGGGCCAGCTCGGCGGTCATGCCGCGGCCACCGGTCACCATGGTGGGCCGGATGCCGGCCTTCCCGATGGCATCGAGGATCTCCAGAAACGCCGGGTGCAGGTAGGCCTCACCCCCGATGAGCGCCACTTCCTCGGCGCGCAGGGCGGCGAGGCTCTTCACCACCTCGAGCGCCTGCGCGAGATCGAGCTCCGAAGGGCGCGCGTCGCCGGCACGGGAGCCGCAGTGGGTGCACGGCTGATCGCATGCAAGCGTGAGCTCCCACACCACGTAGACCGGGCGGTAGTCGGACTCTTGCACGTCGAGACGCCGAAGGACCATGGTGTGGCCGAATCTTCGCCCCGAGAGCGCCGGAAATCAAAGGGGATCCCCGTGTCGGCGGCAACACGTCGGAATAGCAGATCCCCGGGCGCCGTTGTCCGTACGATCCCCCATGTTCCGAAGCGATCTTCACGCCGCCCAACTCCACGTCGACGCCCTGAACGAAGAGAACGAGCGACTCCGGCTCGCGCTCCGCGGCATCCTTCCGAAGCCCAAGAGCCGCGTGAAGTACTCGCTCGCGGTCGTCCTCTCGTCGCTTCTCGGGCTGTGCGTGGTGGGCGGCCTCGGCCTCGGGGTGGCCCGCGTGGTGAACCAGCCCAAGACCTTCTGGACCGAGCCGGCCACCGCCCTGGGCGCACTGCCCATCGAGGACGCGGTGAAGACCGTGCGACCGGGCACCGGCGGCGCGCTGCCCAGCGGCACCCAGGTCCGGGTACGCTTCGAAGGACAGTTCCTCGACGGCACGGTGTTAACCAGCAACCTCGCCAATCCCCTTCCCTACACCATGGAGCTCGGCAACGTCCCCAAGCCCTTCGGCTTCGAGCACGGGATGATGGGGATGCAGCTGGGCGAGAAGCGCAAGATCACCGTGTCCACCAGCATGCCGTACGGCACCCACCCGGCGGGTACGACCCTCGTATACCTGGTCGAGGTGATCGACGCGGGCAGCGCGTCGATTCCCGAAGACTGAGCGCCGGGTCCGAAGGTAGCCTCGAAGCATGAAGCAACTCCCGAGCTGCCCGCACTGCAACGCGTTCCTGCCGCCTTCGGCCGATGTGTGTGTACAATGCAAACAAGCCGACGCGGGCGTCCCCGGTTGGCTGCGCCCCATCGGCGTGGTGCTCGGCGGAGCTGCGGTATCCATCACCCTCATGGCCTGCTACGGCCCGCCGCCGCGGCGGATTCCCGACGCCACGTCGCCGCCCACCTCGAACACCGGTTCGACGCCCATGGCCACCGATCCCGACGCCGGGAAGTAGCCGCCCTCAGCCCACGATCTTCAGGAGCGTGGCGATGGTGTCCGCGATCTCGACCGGTTCCTTCGGATCTTGCCGGAGGAACTGCTCGATGCGCGGCATCTTCGCCACCGCCTCGTCGACCTCGGGATCGCTGCCCTTCACGTAGGCGCCGAGGGTGATGAGATCGCGCTTGGCCTCGTACACGCCCAGGAGCGCGCGGAGCTTTCGAGCCGCCGCGCGGTGCTCCTTGGAGACGATGCCGTCCATGACGCGGGAGAGCGACACCGTGACGTCGATGGCCGGGTAGCGTCCGCGCGAGGCGATGGAGCGATCCATGACCACGTGGCCGTCGAGGATGCCGCGCACCTCGTCGGCGATGGGCTCGTCCATGTCGCCGCCTTCGACGAGAACCGTGTAGATTGCAGTGATCGAGCCGCGCGGACCCTGCCCGGAGCGCTCGAGCAAGCGCGGCATGAGGGCGAACACGCTGGGCGGATAGCCGCGGCGCGCCGGGGGCTCACCGGCGGCCAGGCCCACCTCGCGGGCGGCGCGTGCGTACCGCGTGACGGAGTCCACCAGGAGCATGACCTTGGCGCCCTGATCGCGGAAGAACTCGGCGTACGACGTGGCCACCTCGGCCGCACGAAGACGCTCGAGCGGCGACACGTCGCTGGTGGCCACCACCACCACGCTGCGCTTGCGACCTTCGGGGCCCAGCGCATGTTCCAAGAACTCGCCGACCTCACGACCGCGTTCGCCCACCAGCGCCACCACCACCACGTCGGCCACCACCCCGCGGGCGACCGAGCCGAGCAGCGTGCTCTTGCCCACGCCGGAGCCGGCGAAGAGCCCGATGCGCTGGCCTTCGCCGAGGGTCAAGAGGCCGTCGAGAATGCGGACCTTGGTGGGCATGGCCAGCTCCACCGGGCGGCGCGAGAGCGCCGGAGGCGGATCGCGATCCACCGGCACCAGCTCGCCTTGATCGAGGG
>JABFRG010000561.1 GCA_013141295.1 Polyangiaceae bacterium | reverse complement strand
GCCGAAGCCCGCGCCGGCGCCGCACGTCGCCCATCCAGCGCCGGCGGCCCACGCCCACGTCCGGGCGCGGCCGGTGCGCGTGAGCGCCAAGGCCGGAGATGCCAAGAAGCCCGCCGATGCCAAGGCCGCGGTGCCGCACGTACGGGCCCTCAGCGCCGGATCGCCCACCGACGGCAAGCTGGTGAACGGCGTTCGCCTGGAGGCCTCTCCGGTGCTGCGCTTCGCGCCCGGGTACGCCGCTGGCGACGTGCACTTCGGCCTCCCGTCGCTGGTGGCCATGATCGACCGCTCGGCCCACGACGTGGCGAAGAAGTACCCGGGCAGCGTCCTCAACATGGGGCACCTCTCCCGGAAGAACGGCGGCGAGGTGGACCGCCACGCGTCCCACGAGAGCGGCCGCGACGCCGACATCGGCTTCTACATCAAGAACGCCGCTGGCAAGCCCATCCTGGAGGACTCGTTCGTGGCCTTCCAGGCCGATGGAAAGGCCGAAAAGTGGCCGGGCGCGCTCTTCGACGACGCCCGCAACTGGGCCCTCGTGTCGTCGCTCCTGGTGGACCCCAAGGCCCGCATCACGCACATCTTCGTGGCGACGCCGCTGCGCGATCGCCTCCTCGACTACGCCCGCAAGATGGGCGCCCACCCGGACATTCGCGAGCGCGCCTCGGAGGTTCTCGCCCAGCCCAAGGGCTCCCTCCCGCACGACGACCACTTCCACGTGCGCATCGCGTGCCCCTCCGGCATGAGCGAGTGCGTGGAGCAGCCGACCGCTCCCAAGCACCGCAATCTGCCAGTGGCCCGGGTCGACAGCCACGGCGGCGGCGCCCACGGGCACCCCAAGGCGGCGGATCCCAAGGCGCCCCACGCCAAGGCCCCCAAGACGCAGGCGCCGCCGAAGGGCCACGGCACCGGCGCTTCCGCACCCAAGGACGAGGACGAGGGCCTCGGCAAGCTCATCGGGCCGAAGGTCGAGGGGCTCGACTCGGTCATCATCCCCGCCAAGATCGAGCGTCCCGGCGCGCCGGTCGCCCCGAAGGACGCCGCCCCGAAGGACGCCGCCCCGAAGGACGCACCGCCCCCGAAGGACGCGCCGATGGAGCCGAGCGAGCCCATCGACGACGTCGACGGGCCCGTGACCACCCCTGCGACGGGGCCCGACGCCCACTGATACCCACGTCTCGCCGGGCCCCCGCGAAACGGCGAAAAACGCGGTAGAAGCCACAGGTAACGCACTCGACACTGGGCGCCGGCCCCCGGCCCGGGCTATGATCGAGTGTCATGACCGCACCCGGCGATCAACGCGCAGTGCTCGTGGGACGAGCCGCCGAGCTTCGATTCCTGGAGGATGCCCTCTCGGCGGTCGAAGGTGGCGCGGGCTCCCGGACGGTCACCGTGCTGGGCGCCGCCGGCATCGGCAAAACCCGACTCGTTCGTGACTTCTTGCAGAAGGCCCACGGCGGGCAGGGGCGCGTCTATCGTGGCACTGCCCGTGAGGGGGATGCCGCTTTCAGCGTCTTCGCGCGCATCCTTCGGGCCCGCTTCGGGCTGGTCGAGGGAATGGACGTCGAGGCCCAGCGCGACCACGTTCGCGAAGAGGTCGCCAAGGTCCTCGACGATCGCAAGATCGGCGACGTGTGTCATTTCCTCGGGCAGATCCTGGGGCTCGACTTCTTCGACTCGCCGCTGATCCGTGCGCTCGCCGCGGAGCCGGCGCAGGCGAGCTTCATCCGTCGCGCGGTGCTCCAGCGGTTCTTCGAGGCCGACGCGCAAGGTGGTGCGGACGCCGACCAGGGCCCGCTCACCCTGGTCTTCGACGATCTCCAGCACGCGCACCGGGAAGCCCTCGAGCTCCTCGCGCACCTCACCCAGTCGGTGAAGGCGCCGATCCTGTTCCTGTGCCTCGGGCGCAGCCAGTTCGTCTCCCGCTTCGACGGCTGGCCCGTTTCGTCGCGCGCGGGCTCCCGCGACGTCATCACCCAGGAACGGCACTCGAGCCTGGAGCTCACGCCGCTCTCGGAGACCGACGCGGCCGCCGTCATGCAAGACCTGCTGTCGCCTTGTGGCGACGATCCGAACGTCGAGGAGCTGGTGGAGGGAGCCTGCAACCTCGCCGGCGGAAACCCGGCGCTCCTCGAACAGATGGTGTCGGTCTTCCAGGAGATGAAGGTCATCGAGGCGGACCCGTTCGCCGAGAACGATCAGTGGACCATCCACATCGATCGCATCGAGGACGTGCGCCTGCCGATGAGCGTGGAGGACGCGGTCCAGGCGCGCATCGCGGCCCTGAGCCCGGAGGAACGAACGCTCCTCGAGCGCGCCGCCATGATGGGCGCGGTGTTCTGGGGCGGCGGCTTGCTGGTGCTGACCCGGGCCGACGCCGACACGCCGCGATCGTGGCTGGTCAAGAGCACCCCCGACTCGGCGCGGGTGCAGCAGCTGCTGGTGGATCTGGTGGAGCGCGACTACGTGCTCAAGCTCCCGGACAGCACCTTCCCCGGGGACGACGAGTACGTCTTCAAGCACAACCTGGAGCGCGAGACGCTGGCGAAGAACGTGGCCGCCGGGCTCTCCCGCCGCTACCACGCGGTGCTCGCCGACTGGCTCTCCTTCAAGGGGCCGGTGCGTGGCAACGAGGAGTATCTCTCGATGCTCGCCCACCACTACGAGAAGGCCGGCGCAAAGGTCTCCGCGGGCCGCGCCTACCTCGACGCCGCCGACGCCGCGCGCAGCCACTACGCCAACGCCAAGGCCGCCGAGCTCTACGAGAAGGGCCTGGCGCTGGTGGCTTCGTCGGCCTCGGTGCAGCGGGTGGTCGACGCCGCCGGCGAGCTCCCGGTGGACCAGCTCCTCTCGACCTATCACCACTACGGCGACGTGCTGCAGCTGCTCGGCCACATGGAGCAGGCGGAGTCGTGCTTCCGGAAGATGCTGGCGCTGGCCTACCGGCTCGATCTCCGAGCCAAGGGTGGCGCCTCCCACGGCCGCATCGGTCGTCTCTTTCGCGACATGGGGCGCCTCGACGAGTCGGCGGCCCATCTGGAGGCGGCGCTCGCGCTCTTCGAGTCCGCCGCGGACGACCGCGGCGTCGCCAGCAGCATCGACGACATCGGCAAGCTCCACTGGCTCCGCGGCGATTACGAGAAGGCCCTGGAGTACACCCAGCGATCGCTCGCCATGCGCCGGCGCCTCGGCGAGCGACGGTCCATCGCGCTCTCGCTCAACAACCTGGGGCTCGTCTACCAGGACTCCGGGCAGTTCACGCCGGCCCTCGACGCCTTCGAGCAAGCCCTGCGGATTCGCCGAGAAATCAACGATCTGGTGGGGGTTTCCATCACCCTGAACAACCTCGGTACGGTGGCCCAAGATCAGGGCGACGACACCCGCGCCCTCGCGCTCTTCCGCGAGGCCCTCGATATCGCCTCGGAGACCGGCGACAAGAACCGCATCACGCTGGTGCTCACCAACCTGGGCGAGACCCACAATCGGTTGGGCGATCCCGACCGCGCACTGGCCTTCCTCAAGGAGGCGCGCTCCAACGCCGAGGAGCTGGGCGACAAGCTGGGGCTGGCCGAGGCCATTCGCGGCATCGGCAAGGCCTATCTCGCCAAGCGCGATCTCACCAAGGCCCGGGAGGCCACATCCAAGGCGGTGTCGCTCTTCCGCGAGGTCGACAGCAAGGTGCAGCTGGGCGTGGCGCTGCGGTCGCTGGGCGAGGTGGTGGCGGAGGGGAGCGCCGGCGGTCCCGAGTCCCACGAGGCCCGGGAGCATCTGCTCCAGTCGGTGCGCATCTTCGAGCAGATCGGCAACCACGTGGAGCTCGGGCGAAGCTGCCGCGCCTACGTGAAGCTCCTGGAGACCTCGCTGGAGTTCCAGCTCGATCCCGCGGCCCAGGCGGAGGCGCGCGCCTATCGCCAGCGGGCCGACGACGTGCAGCGAAAGCTCCGGGCCAGCAGCGCCGCCATCACCATGCGCTGAGCATCGCGATGGTGCCGGACGTGTGTCGAGGTGCCGCGAAAGGTGGCTCGTCAACGATCCACCGTGCATTTTCCCGCCATGAACTGGCGGGTCGAACTTGAAGAGAACGTCATGTCGGGGCATGGTGCAGCACCATGCGAAGTTTCGTCGTGCTCCTCTGTGGTCTGTCCCTCGCCGGCGTGGTCGGCCTTGCTTGTGGAGGGAACGACGAGTCCACGTTCAAGCCCCCGGGGTCGAGCGGCAGCTCCGGCGCCGGCAGCTCCAGCGGCTTCGGCGGCGAGGGCGACGGCGGTCCGGGCTCCCTGGTGCCCATCGACGATCTGTTCTTCGACCCCCCGTCCGCGACGGTGACGGTGCTCAACGGGGTCACGCAAAAGGTGACCTACGCACTCAAGGCCAAGCGGCCCGATGGCGTGATCATCGACGCGCCGGGCATCAACGTCCAGTTCGACCGCCCCGACATCGCCACCCTCAAGGCCGGGCAGCCGGTGGAGCTCACCACCAAGAACGAGTACGCCGGTACCGGCAACTTGCGTGCAGTCTACAACGGAAAGACCGCCAGCGCGACGCTCACGGTCATCCTCAAGGTGGAGGAGATCGGCGCCGGTGTGTCGCCCGCGGCGGTGGCCGGCCTCAAGGCCACGGGCTTGCCGGCCGATCCGTCGGTGACGTCGATTCTCTATCCCTACGACAAGACCGTCTTCCCGCTGGGCCTGGCCTCGCCCCTCTACATGTGGGCGGCTCCCAAGGCCGGCGACGTGTACCGCCTGCACCTCGAGGAATCGAACTACGCCTACGACGGCTTCTTCACGGTGGCGACGCCGGCCCAGCTGCGGGTGCCGCAGAACGTGTGGGATCGCATCACCGCCTCGAACAAGGCCGAGCCCCTCAAGGTCTCGCTCTCCCGCTGGGACACCGCCGCCTCCAAGGCCTACGCCTCGGCGAACCAGGAATACACCATCTCGCCGGCGAGCCTCCGCGGCGCCATCTACTACTGGACCACCAGCGGCACCGGCCACCTCGCGCGCATTCGCCCGGGCACCGGCACCGCGCCGGAGATCCTGAACGGTGGAAAGTGCATGGGTTGCCACGGCGTCTCCGCCGACGGCTCGACCCTGGTGGCCGTGGAAGAGGATCGCCCGTCCACCGACGAGCCCACCAGCAGCACCCGCGCCTGGGTCTCCTACGATCTGCCCGGCGCCACCGTGCGCAAGGTGTCGAGCGCCTTCGGCGGCAACGTCGCCGTGAACCCCAACGGCAAGTTCGTGGTCTACGGCAACCAGAAGCTCAAGTTGGCCGACACCGCCACCGGGACGCTCGTCGCCTCTTCGGGCCTCGCCACCGTGCAGACCAACGGTACCTACCCGGACTTCGCCAAGATGATGACCCCGGCCTTCTCTCCCGACGGGAAGAAGCTCGCGGCGGTGAGCGGCGAGGCCCCCGGCAGCTACTGGTACCACAACCTCCGGAACGGCCACCTGGTGGTCATGGACTTCAACGAGACCACCAAGACCTTCTCCGGCGGCACCGCGCTCGCGGCAGCCTCGGCGTTCCCGGCGAACCAGCGGGCCCTCTCGTATCCGTCGTTCGCACCGGACTCGGCGCACGTGGCCTTCCACGTGGGCGACTACCCGACCGGCTGTGACGATCAGGGCTGCGACGATGCCGCCAAGCAGATCGGCTCGGTCTGGCTCCAGAAGACCACCGGCGCGGCGCCCATCGCGCTCGCGAAGATGAACGACTCCTCGGCGCTCGTGGCCGACCGCAACCTGACGCTCGAGCCCACCTTCAACCCGGTGGAGCGCGGCGGGTACTTCTGGGTGGTGGTCACCAGCATGCGTGACTGGGGCAACAAGCTCACCGGCGTGGCCAACAACGGCAAGAAGCGCCTGTGGGTCGCGGCCATCGACAAGAACGTCGGCACCGTCGACCCCAGCCACCCGGCCTTCTACCTGGAAGGCCAGGAGGACAACACCACCAACATGCGCGGGTTCTGGGCCCTCGCTTCCTGCTTGCCCACGCCCAAGACCCCGGGCGGCGGCGGCGGCACCTGCTCTGCCGGCTTCGAATGCTGCTCGGGCTTCTGCGACAAGGGCGTGTGCATCGACCCCGGCGTCATCGCCTGTCAGCCGGTGGGGGGCTCCTGCGCCGTCGATGCCGACTGCTGCAACGGCGACGTCGTGAAGTGTGATCGCGGTATCTGCCGCGTCCCCCCCCCGAAGTAAACGGGGGCGATGGGGCGATACCTTCGCCCGGGCGGCGTCGGACGTGCTCACGTACAGGAGTACGCTCCGCGCGGTCCTCCTTGCCGGGGCTCGGTCTCGCCCCATCGCCCTCCGTTTACTTGGGAGCGTCGTTCCTTGTTGGGCCGCTTGCGTCTCATTACCGCAGACTCGGAATTTCTCGTCCCCGAGCCCCGTCACGTGGCACCATTCGAGCGGAGTCTCCGTGCGCCCCACCGCCTTCG
>JABFRG010000605.1 GCA_013141295.1 Polyangiaceae bacterium | reverse complement strand
GAAAGCGACCGCGCGGGTGTTTTCGAGAAGGGTCGCGATTGCGGGGCGCGTTGAAAGGCCCCAAGCTGGGCCGATGGACCCCAACGCCCCGCCGCCGGCCCCGATTCCGCAGACTCCCCCGGCGGCCGCGGAAAGCTCGGTTCCGGTCGCATCGTTCCGCACCCCGGACCAGGTCGCGCTCCACCGGAATCGCTCCCACGAGCGCGGTCAGCGGCTCGTCGGGCAGAGCACCATGCTCTTCGCCATCTCGGCGCTCGTACTTTTCGGCGGGTGCGGCGCCGGTGTCGCACTCAAAATCACCGCGGTGTCGATCGCCGCCGTGGTGCTGGGCATCGTGCTCCTGGTGGTCTCGGCCGTCGTCGGGACCGTCGGTCGCGCACTCCAAGGTCGCGTGCTCTGACGACGGAAGCGGTGCGCGAAATCCGCGCCGGCGCAAGATCTTCGGTGAGAAACGAAAGATCGGACGCGAACGCGCACGGGCACTCGCCATGACCGGACCTTTATGCTACCTCGGGCTTCCGTGCTGATGAAGCGCTTCGCCCTTCGCGAAGTGCAGCCACACGGAGGCAACCCTCGATGAGTCGCAAACCCACGAAGTACGTGTTCGTCACGGGAGGCGTCGTCTCGTCCATCGGGAAGGGCCTCGCCAGCGCCGCCATCGGCGCGCTCCTCGAAGCGCGAGGACTGCGCGTCACGCACCTGAAGCTGGACCCTTACATCAACGTGGATCCCGGCACCATGAGCCCGTACCAGCACGGCGAGGTCTACGTGACCGACGACGGCGCCGAGACGGACCTCGATCTGGGGCACTACGAGCGGTTCACCTCGGCGCGCCTCACCCGCGCGAACAACCTCACCTCCGGTCGCATCTACGAGGCGGTCATTTCCAAGGAGCGCCGGGGCGAGTACCTGGGCGCCACCGTGCAGGTGATTCCCCACGTCACCGACGAGATGAAGACCCGCGTGCGCCAGGCCACCGAGGACGCCGACGTGGCGATCATCGAAGTGGGCGGCACCGTGGGCGACATCGAGTCGCTGCCGTTCCTGGAAGCCATCCGCCAGATGAAGGTGGAGGCCGGCGCACAGAACGCGCTCTCGCTCCACGTCACGCTGGTGCCCTACATCGAGACCGCGGGCGAGCTGAAGACCAAGCCCACGCAGCACTCCGTGAAGGAGATGCGCGAGATCGGCATCCAGCCGGACATCCTGCTGTGCCGCACCAAGACCGCCCTCAACAAGGCCACCAAGGAGAAGATCGCCCTCTTCTCCAACGTCGCCGTCGAGGCCGTCATCTCCACCATCGACGTCTCGTGCATCTACGAGCTGCCGCGGGTGCTCCACGAAGAAGGCCTCGACGAGCTCATCGCCGAGCGCCTCAACATCTGGAGCCGCCAGCCGGACCTCTCCAACTGGAACCGCATCGTCGATCGCTTCAAGAAGCCCCAGAAGGGCAGCGTGCGCATCGGCGTGGTCGGCAAGTACGTCCACCTGAAGGACGCCTACAAGTCGCTCCACGAAGCGCTGGTGCATGGCGGTCTCGAGAACGATTGCAAGGTCGAGCTCGAGTACGTCGACTCCGAGGAAGTGGAGCGCCAGGGCCCCGACTCGCTGCTCGGTCACCTCGACGCCATCCTCGTCCCCGGTGGCTTCGGCGATCGCGGCGTGGAGGGCAAGATCCAGGCGATCGGCTACGCCCGCACCAACAAGCTCCCGTTCTTCGGCATCTGCCTCGGCATGCAGATGGCGGTGGTGGAGTTCGCGCGCAACGTGGCCGGCCTCGACGGCGCCAACTCGGCGGAGTTCGACATCCACGCCAAGCACGCGGTCATCGACCTGCTCCCGGAGCAGCGCAACCAGACCAACAAGGGCGCGACCATGCGCCTCGGCGCCTTCCCCTGCGTGCTCACCGCGGGAACGCGCGCCGCCGAAGCCTACGGCACCCTCGAGATCTCCGAGCGCCATCGGCACCGCTACGAGTTCGCCAACGCCTACAAGGAGACGCTCTCCCAGGCGGGGCTCATCCTCTCCGGCACCTCGCCGGACAAGAAGCTGGTGGAGATGATCGAGCTCTCCGATCACCCCTACTTCGTCGCCTGCCAGTTCCACCCGGAGTTCAAGTCCGGGCCGCTCAAGCCGCACCCGCTCTTCTCCCGCTTCGTGAAGGCCGCCATGGATCGCCAGGCGCTTCGCAACAAGCTGGTGAGCGAGGCGCGCAAGAGCTCGCACCAGGTCACCAATCCGAACTGACCGCGGGCATCGCCCACTGAAGAGCTTGGCGTTGAAACGCGCGCGGCGTTCTGTTCTCTTGGGAGGATGGCGCTCCTCGTCCAACGCAAGCTCCCCGCCCTCGACGTCCGCGAAGACCTGCGCGCTGCGCAGCAAAACGGTTGGTCCGGAATCTCGGCCGACGGACGCTTCGGGCTCTTCGCGCTCAACGGCTTCGCCCCCACCATCGTCGACCTCGCCAACGGAACGCAGCGGGTGGCGGGCGCCGACACCAAGTACATCGAGTGGATGCACGTCGGCGCAAGCGGGTGGGCCACGCTGGTGGAAGATCGACGCGGACACTACGCGGTGCGGACCATCGACCTCGCGAGCGGCAAGTCGAAGCAGTTTCGGTCGAAGGACGAGCTCCGACGTGCGTTCGTGCTGGAGCCGGGGCTGGTTCTGGCGCTGCAGAGCGGCGAAGCGGTCTTCCTCGAGTCCGCCAAGGGCGAGCGCGTGGGGCCTGCGCTTCCGGCGCGCGTCGACGAGCTGGCCGTCTCCGCGCAGGGCGTGATCGCCACCACCGCTTACGGAGAAGCGACCAGCGTCTCGCTCTGGTCGAACCGCAAGGTCGTCGCCAAGGTGCCGGCGCTGGGCAAGGACGGAGCCCAGGTCTTCCACATGGCGTTCTCGCCGGACGGGACGCGCCTTGGGTTCTTCGACGACGACGTGCTCCGGGTGGTCGACACCGCGACCGGGGCTTCGGTGTTCGTCTTGAAAGAGACCGGGCTGCCCGCCAACGTGATCGGCGCGGCCCTTTCGTCGAACGAGCGCTCGATCGTGCTCGCCACGGCCGACCGAACCCTGACCCCGCGGTCCCAGGTCACGGTCTTTTCCATCGACTTCGGAGCTCGGGGGGCCAAGTTCGCGACCGAGGCAACGCTCGCCGAGCTCGACGGCCATCCGGCGGTGGGACCCCACGGGATCCTCGTCAATCGTCAGCTGCTGTTGGCGATTGCCGGCGCCGAGAGCGCTCCGCCGGCGAAGGCCGAGAAGCCGAAGGCCGAGAAGTCGAAGGCCGAGAAGCCGAAGGCCGAGAAGCCGAAGGCCGAGAAGCCGAAGGCGGCGCGTGCGACGCTGCACCTCGGCGCGGCGCAGCTGAAGTCGTTGCGTGACGACTGTGAGGAGGCCCTCGCGCTGCTCCAGGAGCACGTCGACGTGGCTGCCTTCGACGGAAAGTCCGAGGCCCGCGCGACGGCGGAGAAGGCCGCGAAGGCCCTCGATGGCGTGATGGTGGCGAGCGACATCGACTGGGATTTCGCCGCCTGCACGCTGACCGGGGCCGACCCCAAGGGGGAACGCGTGGAGGTGACGAAGCCGAGCAAGAAGTACGGTACCGAGCGCCTGCTCTCGGACGTGCCGGACGCGACCCCCGAGACGCTCGACGAGTACGTGAGCGAGGGCGATCAGAAGTCGTACAAGAAGGCCGCTGCGCTCCTGGACGCCGGAGGCTCGGTAAGGCAGCTCCGGCTCACCGGGAGCAAAGACGATGGCTACACGGTGGTGCTCACGCTGGCGGGCCCTGCGGGAGTCTTGACGGTGCGCAGCGACACCTGAGCTCCGCCGCGCTCAGAACCCGACGTTGAAGCCGAGGCGGAGGCCCCAGATCTGTTCGGCGCGCGGGTGGAGCGCCGGGGTGCCGTAGAAGATGCCGAGGAATGGCGAGATCTTGCGGCCGAAGTAGCGAACGTGGGGCATGAGCGTGTAACGCGAACGCGCGTCGTCGGGGGCGCTGCCGTCGAGGACGTAGATCTGCGTGATCTCCACGCCGGGCATGACGTGATCGCCCAGGTGGATGCCGCCGTAGACCACGGTGGTGGCGGTGGTCGACTGCGTGGCCCGCTCCGAGAGCTCGATGGACGCGTCGAGCGTTTGCCGGAGCTGGAAGGTGAGAAGCGCGAGATCGACCCGCAGATCGAGCACCGGGGAGATGGCGAAGGCCTTGGGCGTGAACGCCACGCGATCGTCGACGCGCACCGAGCGCGCGGCGCGAGCCACGTCGGCCGAGGTGCCGTCGCGGCCGAACCAAGCGGTGGGCGCAACCGCCAGGAGCCCCGCCGAGAAGGCGATGCCGTGACCGGAGAACCACGAGACGCGAAACGACGTAGTGAGGTTGCCGGAGATGAGCGCGGTGCTGGGGGTGCGGCCTTCGACCGACTCGCCGGCTGCTGCGGCGTAGCGCCAGCCCAGGTGAATCCAGGGCTCGAAGATGGGGATCTCCAGGGCCACCGCGTTGACCATGACGTGCGCCCGCGCGGAGCCCGGATACGGCTCGAGGGTGGCGAAGGCCGACTCCACGTGGGCCTCGGCGCGCGTGGTGTCGAGGGTGGGCAGCGAGGGCGGTGAAGCGTGCGGAACGTCGGCGCGCGCTGCCCCCGCGAACGAGAGGCTCGCGATGCACGCAGCCGCCATCACCGCCCCCCGCGTTCGCGGCAGCGGTGTCCATCGCAACGAGCGTGCGCTGGGGCTCACGTCTGACTCGTACCAGCCCCGGGCAGGCGCATAAAGCACGTTCCTTCGGCACCGGTGCCCGGTATCGTTCGCACAGCCAAGGTGATTACCGCATTTTTCTCCCGTGTGGGCGGCGCCGCCGAGGGGCTCGTCCGGCGCTTCATGCCCGATCCGTTCGTGCTGGTGCTCCTGCTCACGCTCGTGTCGCTGGGCCTGGGCCTCGCGGTCATGCCGGGAGAAGAGGCGCTCTGGGGCCGCAGCGCCACCCTGGTTTCGGCGTGGACGGCGGGCTTCGGGAATCCCGAGATCCTCAAGTTCGGTCTGCAGATCATCCTCATCGTGGTCACCGGCGAGGCCATCGCCGAGAGCCCACCGGCGCGCGCCGGCCTGGCATGGCTCACTGCCCTGCCCAAGAGCCCTCGGGGAGCGGTGCTGCTGGTCTCTTCGTTCGCGGTGGTGACCGGATGGGTGCACTGGGGCTTCGGTCTGGTGGCCAGCGCGCTCCTGGCGCGGGAGGTGGGTCGCTCGCTCCGGGCGCGCGGCATCAAGGTGCACTATGCACTCTTGGGCACCGGCGCATACACGTCGATGCTGCTGTGGCACGCGGGGCTCACCGCCAGCGCGCCGCTGCTCATGAACACCGAGAAGAACTTCGTGAGCGAGGCGCTGGGGCTCACCGGTCACAAGATCCCGCTCACCGAGACCATCCTGGCGCCTTACAACCTGGCAGCGTGCGCGGTGCTCGCGCTGATCGTGCCGCCGCTGGTGTGGGCCATGCACCCGAAGGACGTGGTGGAGGCGCCGGCCGATCTGGTGGCGGCCACCGTGGAGGCCGACGAGCCCTCGGCGAAAGACGCGCGTACGCCCGCGGAGCGGCTCGATCGCAGCCGCGTGCTCACGCTGGTGGTCGGTCTTTTGGGGCTGACGTTCCTGGTGCGGCACATCCGCGAGAACGGGTTCGACTTGAACCACAACGTGGTCAACGTCTCGTTCCTGATGCTGGGCATGGCGCTGCACCGGAGCCCGGTGGCCTACGCGCGCGCCATCGCCAAGAGCACCCGCGGGGTCTCCGGCGTGGTGCTGCAGTTCCCGTTCTACGGCGGCATCCTGGCGGTGATGAACAAGACCGGGCTCTCGGAGCGCATCGCGCACCTGTTCATCGCCGGGGCCAACGCGCGCACGCTTCCGCTCATGACGTTTCTGGCGTCGATCGTCACCAAGAGCTTCGTGCCCTCGGGCGCCGGCGAGTGGGCCGTGGAAGGCCCGGTGATGCTCAAGGCCGCCAAGGAGCTGGGGGCGCCGTACGGGAAGATCACCATGGCCGTGGCCTACGGCAACATGCTGGGAAACATGTATCAGCCCTTCTGGAGCCTGCCGCTCCTCGGGCTCATGGGTCTCCGCGCGAAGGACATCATGGGCTTCTGCTTGATCCTCTTCGTGGTGTGCTTGCCCATTCTCGGCCTGGCGCTCTGGCTGTAGCGCGAGCCCAAACAGCGCGTGTCAACGAAACCGAGCTCAAACCTCACCCCCTGCCCCCTCTCCCTGAAGGGAGAGGGGATTGGGGGTGAGGTTTAAGAAGTGCCTCCCCGAGGTCCACTCGAACCGATCGCCCCGGCGGCCATCGCTTGGGCGAGGGCTTCGTGGGTGCGGGCGTGACCGGGGCGAACGGCGGTGATGCGGCCGCGGGGGACGCCGCCGTGAAGGACGAGATCGCCGAGGAGATCGAGG
>JABFRG010001022.1 GCA_013141295.1 Polyangiaceae bacterium | reverse complement strand
CCAATCGACTGGCTTCGCATACGCCCGCCGCTCCTCCGGAGCGGAAGCTCAAGCGCCTGCAGCTCTATTCGAGCGGCGCCGAAGCGGTGGAGAGCGCGCTGCGCCTGGCCAAGAGCCACACCGGCAAATACGAGTTCGTGAGCTTCTGGGGCGGCTTCCACGGCAAGACCCTGGGAACGCTCTCGCTCCTCGGCTCGGGCTTCAAGCAAGGGCTCGGTCCGTTCGCACCCGGCTCCCACCAGATTCCCTACGCCGACTGCTATCGCTGCCCGCTGAAGCTCACGCACCCGAGCTGCGGCCTCGCGTGCGTGGAGGTGGGGCGAAAGCAGCTCAAAGCGCAGAGCGCTGGCGCCATCGCGGCCATCATCGTGGAGCCCATGCAGGGCACCGCCGGCAACGTGATTCCGCCGGACGACTTTCTGCCCGCGGTGGCCTCGGTGGCCAAGGAGCACGACGCGCTCTTCATCGCCGACGAGATGCTCACCGGCTTCGGCCGCACCGGCGCCTACTGGGGGACGTCGCACAGCGGCGTGAGCCCCGACATCGTCACCCTCGGCAAGGCCTTCGGTGGCGGATTCCCTCTCTCCGGAGTGCTCACCACCGACGTCATCGCCCACGCCAAGCCCTGGAGCATTCCTTCCGGATCTTCCTCCAGCTACGGCGGCAACGCGCTGGGGGCCGCCGCCGGCGCGGCCTCGCTGCGCATCATCGACGAGGAAAACCTGGTGGAGAACTCGCGGGCGGTGGGCGCCGCGATGCTGGAGATGCTCCGCGCATTCGTCGATCGGTACGACTTCGTCGGTCATGTGCGCGGCCGCGGCCTCTTTCTCTCCATCGAGCTGGTGGAGGACAAGTCTACGAAGGAGCCGCTCTCTTCCGAGGGGACGAAGTTCATCTTCTCCGAGTGCGTGCGCCGGGGCCTCCTCACCATGAGCTATTCGCCGCACTTCCGGCTCCAGCCCGCGCTCACCCTGGATCTCGCGACAGCCGAGAATGGAGTCTCCATCTTGCGCGAGGTGTTCGACGTCTTCGCCGCGCATCCTTCCCGGCAGGGTCGGCCCGGCGCCCGATGAATGCTCTGGTTCGCCACGTACGCGGGCTCTGGCCCCGGTATCCCCTGTTGCCGGGATTGCCGTTCGTGGGGTGGCCATTGTTCGCATTCCTGTTCCTGGGGGAGGCGCGGCGCTGGGAGCTCTGGGCGCTATTGGCGATTGGCGTGCTCTTGCCATATGCCAATGCCGCCAGCAAGAAGCTGTATCTGGGGCTGTGGCCGGTGGGCGCGGTGGCGGTGCTCTACGACGCCATGCGCTTCGTGAAGAACGTCGGGCTCTCGCAGGCGCGGATTCATGCCTGCGATCTCCAGGCCCTCGACGCGGCGCTCTTCGGCATGCACGACGAGACCGGCGCCAAGGTCACCCTACATGGATATCTGCAAGCGCACGCCACGCCCTTCTGGGACGCATGGTTCGCCGTGCCCTATGGGACGTTCATCTTCGTCGCCATCCTGTTCGCAATCTGGCTGGGCTTCAAGGACTACATGGCCATGCGCCGGTTCACGCTGGCGTTCCTCGCCATGAACCTGCTGGCCTTCGTGACCTATCACGTGTTCCCGGCGGCGCCGCCCTGGTACGTGCACGCCCACGGGTGCGCCATCGACCTTGCGTCGCACGCCAGCGAAGGGCCGAATCTCGCGCGCGTCGATACCATGATGGGTATTTCGTACTTTCATGGTTTCTATGGGCGCTCCAACGACGTCTTCGGCGCCATGCCGTCGCTCCACGTGGCCTATCCGTTCCTGATCCTCCTGTCCGGCTGGTCGCGCTTTCGCCTGCCCGGACGCATCGCCTCCACGGTGTTCTTCGTGAGCATGTGCGTGGCGGCCGTGTACCTCGACCACCACTGGGTCATCGACGTGGTGGTGGGGCTGGGCCTCACCGCCGTGGTGTTCGCGGTCCTGCGGCGATTCGGGCCTCGGGGCGCACCGGCGCCGCGATCGGTGCCGTCGGAAGTTGCGAGCGGCGCGCCCGCGGAGACTGTCTCGTGAAGCGCCTCGCCCGGGTTCTCGCACTGTGGTTCGGGTGCGGCAAGGTGCCCATCGCGCCGGGCACCGCCGGCACCGTGGGCGCGCTCCCGCTCTGTATCCTGGCGGCGCCGCATGGCTTCTGGCCGGTGCTCATTCTGGCGGCGACGCTCCTGCCGGTGGCCATCTGGGCCGCGGGCGTGGTGGTGGAGGACTCCGGGAATCACGATCCGCAGACGGTGGTCATCGACGAGGTGGTGGGCATGGTGCTCGCGTGCCTCTGGGGGCCGCACACGCCGCTGGGCTTCGCGGTGGCGTTCGTGCTCTTTCGCATCTTCGATCAGACCAAGCCCTTTCCCGCCCGACGCTCGGAGCGACTGCCGGGCGGCTACGGCGTGGTGATGGACGACGTGTTCGCCGGTCTCTGGGCCGCGGCCATCGGCTACGGCATCGACCGCATGGGCTGGCTCTCGTGAAATGGGTGGCTTCGTGAAATCCTGGGATACTCGCCTCGTCGAATTCTGTCTCCGCCACGGTCGTACGCTGTGGCTGCTGGCGCTGGCGCTGGCCGTGCCGGCGGCGATTCGCACCGGCACCATGTACGCGCACCTCCGGGCCGACGTGGAGGCGCTGCTGCCGAAGGAGGCGCCCAGCGTGGTGGCGGCAAACGATCTGCGCCATCGCATGACGGGCCTCAAGTACCTGGGCGTGCTGGTGGACACCGGCGACGCCGCCGGGCTTCCCAAGGGCGAGGAGGCGCTCGACGCCCTAGCCACCAAGATCGAGGCCTATGGTCCCGATCTGGTGACGCGGGTGCGCAAGGGCAACGACGAGGAAAAGGCGTTCCTCGAGAAGAATGCGCCGTTGTACCTCACCGCCGCAGAGCTCAAGAGCATCCAGAGTCGCATCGACGCCCGGCGCGATTGGGAGGTGAGCCAGTCGACCGGCTCGGCGCTGGAGGACGACACCGAAAAGCCCGCGCTGGATTTCTCCGACATCGAGACCAAGTACAAGAGCAAGCTCGGGGGCGGCGGAGGGTCGCAGACCGGCACTCGGTTCTCCAGCGCCGAAAAGCACCTGACGATGTTGCTGGTGGAGGTGGGGCCCATGCGCGAGGCCGGCCACGGGGCCGCTTCGCTGCTGGGGAGGGTCCGGGCGGATGCTCTGGCCACCGTGCCAACCGGTATGCGTGTAGGGTACACCGGAGACGTCGCCATCGAGGTGGAGGAGACGGAGGCGCTCCTCTCCGACCTCTCCATCTCGTCGGCGCTGGTGCTGGGCGCGGTGCTCCTCGTCTTGTGGCTGTACTTTCGTTGGTGGCGGGCGCTGCTGGCGCTGTTTCCTCCGCTGCTCCTTGCCGCCCTGTTCGCCTTTGGCGTGGCGTCGCTGCCGCCGTTCAACGTCCGCGAGCTCAATTCGAATACGGCTTTTCTCGGGTCCATCGTGGTGGGCAATGGCATCAATTTCGCCATCATCCTCCTGGCCCGCTATGTGGAAGAGCGGCGTGCCGGAAGCGCCCCCCGGGCGGCGATCCTGGCGGCGGTGACCCATACCCGCAACGGCACGCTCACGGCGGCCGCCGGCGCCGGGGTGTCGTATGCCGCCCTCTCGCTCACCGAGTTCCAGGGGTTCCGGCAGTTCGGGTTCATCGGTGGCCTCGGGATGCTGTTCTCGTGGCTGGTGGCGTATGTGCTCATCCCGCCGGCGCTCATGTTCCTCGACCGCGACGAGAAGACCGCGCCGAAGCCGCGGGGCGAGCGGCTCGCCGCGTTCCGCATCATGGCCGGTGCGGTGGAGCGCTTTCCCAAGACCATCCTGGCGGTGGCGCTCGGCCTCTCGGTGCTCTCCGGGGTGGCCATTCGCTCCCGCTACGCCAATGCCCTGGAGTACGATTTCTCGAAGCTGCGCCGGGCCGACACCTGGCAGAGCGGCGAAGGGTACTGGGGCCACCGTATGGACGATCTGCTGGGGCGATATTTGACGCCCATGGCGGTGCTCACCGACGGCCCCGAGCAAACGTTGGCGGTGAAAGCCAAGCTGGAGGCGGAGCAGAAGAGCGGCCCACTGGCGGAGCTGGTGAGTGAGCTCCGCACCATCGACGACGTGCTCCCGAAGGATCAACCGGAGAAGGTGCGCCTCGCCACCGAGCTTCGTGAGAGCATCACCCCGCGCATGCTGGCCGACATGGCGCCGGACAAGCGCAAGGTGCTCGATCGCTTCCTGGGCAACGGCGATCTGAAGCCCATCGGGCTCGACGACTTGCCTTCGACCTTCACGGTGGGCCTCCGCGAGCGCGATGGTCAAGTGGGGCGCGTGGTGCTGGTGTATCCTAAACCCTCTTCCGCCCTGTGGGACGGACCCAAGATGGTGTCGCTGGTGGCGGCGCTGCGGTCGGCGACGCAGCTGCCGGACGCGCAGGTGCAGCCGCGGGTCACCGGCTCCCTGCCGGTGTCTGCGGATATCGTCTCGGCGCTCGGCCGCGACGGCCCCAAAGCCACGTTCTTTTCGTTCGTGGGCGTGGTGCTGGTGGTGGTCCTGCTGTTTCGGCGGGTGCGTGTCAGCGTGCTGGTCATCGGCTCGCTGGTGCTGGGCGTGCTCTGGCTGGGCGGCGCCACCCTGGGCTTCGGCATCAAGGTGAACTTCGCGAACTTCATCGCATTCCCCATCACCTTCGGGATCGGCGTGGACTACCCGGTGAACGTCCTGCAGCGGTTTCGCGAGGGCGGAAAGCAACCCTTGCGCGACGCAATCGTCCACGCCGGCAGCGCGGTGGCGCTTTGTTCCGCCACCACCATCATCGGTTATGCATCTCTACTGGTAGCCCAGAATCGGGCGCTGTTTCTCTTCGGGCTCATTGCCGTGCTGGGCGAGATCGCCTGTTTGGCGACGGCTCTCCTGGTGGCGCCCAGCGTGCTCCGCCTGGGGCGAGCCCCGGCCTCCACTTCCAACCTGGTGAAGATCTGATGAAATCCGTGTCCCTTGCGCTTGCTGGTCTCGTTCTCCTGGTGGCCCAGACGGTTCACGCCGACGCCGGCGCCCAGGGCTTCGTGGAAAAGGAACAAGAGCGGCTCTCGTCGCTCCTCAAGCAGCCCGCTTCCGCCGGCCGCGAGGCGCAGATCAAGAGCGAGCTCGATACCATGGTGGACTACGACGTCCTCGCGCGTCGGAGCTTCGGTGATCCGTGCCCGCCCGGCACCGGTGAATGCACCAATCACTGGGAGAGCCTCACGCCGGCGCAGCGCACCGAGGTGACCGGTCTCCTGAAGCAATTGGTTCAAAAGAACTACCGCAAGAATCTCACCAAGAGCCTCGACTACGACATCACCACCAAGAGCACCGCCGAGCAGGGCGACACCACGCGGGTGCGAACCCAGGCCAAGTCCCGCGCCAGCAGTCGCGAGGCGCCCCTCATCGTCGACTACATGGTGAAGGGGCAGGGTAGCAACTACCGGGTGGTCGATATGGTGACCGAGGGCTCGAGCCTCACCAAGAACTACTACACGCAGTTTCACAAGATGCTGGGGAATCCCGAACAGGGATATCCGCACATCGTGAAGAAGCTGACCGAGAAGCTGGCCAAATGAAGCGCGCACTCGCCGTCGGCCTGCTCGTCATGGCCACCGCGGCGGTTTCCGTGGGCGCTCGAGCCGGGGAACCGGCTTCGCCCACTGCGCCTGCCGGAAAGATCCACTGGGCCGAGCATTTCGATCGGCCCAGCATCGGCTGGCTCGATCCGTTCAATCACGATGCCGGCGAGCTGAAGAAGGTATACGGCTTCGCGGGCGATGGAACGCGGCACTTCCTCCACGCGAGGCACGACGCCACCAGCCGCGATCGGCCCCCGGCGATGCACTTCGGCAAGGCCTTCACCGAGGGCGCGGCGCCGCTGGAGACGGGGACGGAGCTGCGTTGGAAGTGGCGCGCGCTGAAGCACCCCACCGTCGGGGACGACGCCTGGGAGGACATGGCGGCGGGCATCTACGTGGTCATCAAGCAGCCCAGCATGCTGGTGGGCGGCAAGGGCTTCAAGTTCGGTTGGCTCGCCAAGCCCGGAAAGGCCGGGCAGCGGCAGCACGGCCTCCTGGAAGTGGAGCGCCGTCACGACGCCGCGGGGCCGGAGTGGAAGAGCGAGAGCGTCGATCTGTGCGCCCTCTATCGTCAGGTGTATGGCGCCTGCGAGGGCGAAAAGGTCCTCTACGTCGGCGTGGTCTCCGATGCCGATGGGACGCGGTCGGTGGCCGAGGCCGACTACGCCGACTTCGAGCTGGTCACGCGCTGAGTGGGGGGAGGGACGTTCGCGGCGAAGTGGCAGAGGGGGTCCCTCGCTTCGCTCCTAAGAAACAGGAAGGCTTTCGCCCGGCCGCGAGTGACTGCGTGGCCGTCGCTGGTGGCCCGCGCGCCGGTCGAAAGCCTTGTTGAACGAGCCCGAAGCG
>JABFRG010001036.1 GCA_013141295.1 Polyangiaceae bacterium | reverse complement strand
CGGTGGTGGAGCGCTCCGACATGGGCGAGGAGCCTGCTCCCAGCATCGCCGCGGCCATCGGTGTCCCCGTCGGCACCGTCGCGTCCCGCCTGCGCCGCGGGCGCGCGGAGCTCAAGAAGCGTCTCCGCGGCGAACCCGAGCAGCCGGCGCTCCCGGCGGTGATCTGGGCGTTTCTTCGGCGGCCTCGGGCGTGGCTCACGGCAGCGCCCGCGCCGTCTGCGCCGCTCGGCGGCGCAATGCTGGCGGCCGCGGTGGCTTTCGCCGTCGTGGCGCAACCACCGGCCAACGCGAGCGGGACGTTGGCCGTTCGTCCGGCGACCATCGCTCCCTCCGTGACCGTGACGGCAGGAGCGAGGACGCCTCCCGCAACCGAGCCCGCAACCGCGCCGCCGACGGTGGACTTTCAATCTCTGCCGAAGGCGCCCCCGCCAACGAGCGCTTCGCTCCGTCCGCAACCCAACGACGGCCCGAACCGCGTCGCCTCCGTCGGCGATCTCGAGAAGGAGGCGACCGACCTCCAGGGTGCGCACGCGCGGCTTGCAGCGGGCGACCCTGCCGGCGCCCTCGCTTTGGTCGAGAACTGGACGGTCCGCCACGCGCACGCGGTCCTCACGGAGGACGCGGCGGCCGTGGAGATCACGGCCACGGCCCAGGTGGGTCGCAAGGAGCGTGCTTGCGCGCTCGCGACGGCTTTCCGCGACCGTTGGCCCCAAAGCATGCATACAGCACGCATTCTCCGAGCCTGCCCGACGGTGACGCCATGAGCGCCCGGTTGCGCAACGCGATCGCCGTGGCGACGCTGCTCGGCTGCGGTGGGACGACCGCCGACCTCGGAGACCCGCCGGCCAGCGATGGTTCCGCGTCAACTTGCGTCGCCTTCGAGGCGGGCAAGGACATGTGCGCGGCCAAGCTCGGCCCGACGCCCGACCCCCGTGTCGCCGAGACCGCCCAAGCCGCCAGCGAGCTCTGGCGCCTGACGCGGCAAGCCACACTACAGATCGCGTGGTCGTGCAACGCCATCGCGTCGATGAATCCGACCACGCCCATTCCGCAGGACGCCCCCCTTCCGACCGCCGCGGAGGTCGAACAGGCGTGCGCCGCAGCGAAGGCAAAGCTGCGCGGCATCGCGCCGCGGGTATCCGTGACTTTTCACACCATCGCGGGCTTCTGCACGAACCCGTTGTGCCCGGCCCAAGGCATGGCGCAATGTAGGGCCGCGCAGTCCAGGGTAGTGGTGGAGCCCGCGACCGGCGCGGAGGTGACGCTGGTGGAGCGCACCGTGCTCCTCGCTGCGCTGCCGGTGCTCGACGAAGCAATCAGCTTCCCGATGGGCGACCTCGCGGCCACGGCCACGTCTACCCTCCTGGTGGACGCGCGGTACTGGCAGCCGTCCTGCGCGGCAACCGTCTCGCGGATGCTCGGCGACGCGACCGCGCTCTATGTTCGGTCCGCTTCCGCAGGGGTGGAGGTGCGCGGGCTCCTGGGACAGTAGCGGACGCCATGAAACCGAAGGACCCGGCAGGCCTCGCCCGGATTGTTCATGGCTCCGGCGCTGCATGTCACGATGCATCGGGAAGTCTCGGGCGTACGGCGGTTCTCGACCCTGCGAAGGAGCAACAGTCCGTCTCGGGTCTGCGATCCGGCGTGCGCCCGCCTCTCCCGCGCCTCGTGCCATTCGCCTGCTCGGCCCATGAACAATCCGGGCGTAGCTGCTACCATCGCCCGATGCTTCCCGAGGTCCACATCTTTCATTGCGCCAGCTACGACCCGAAAAAGGTCGAAGCGATCGTGGGAAAATCCCTGGATATGCTGGGTCTGCGGCCGTTCGGCCGAACCCTGCTGAAGCCCAACGTGGTGGCCGCCGGTGAGCGATTCCCCCACGCGTACACCCGGCCGGAGTTCGTCGAGGGCGTCATGAACGCGCTCCGGTCGCGCGCCGCTCCCACCCTCACGGAGATGGCCATCGGCGAGCGCTGCGGCATCACCATGCCCACCCGCTTCGCCTTCGAGCAGGGCGGCTATCACGCGCTCATGGAGCGGCTGCCCTGGGCCAAGCTCTATCACTTCGAGGAAACGACCCAGGTGGAGATTCCCCTCTACCACCCGGAGCGCCTGCGCGATTCGCTCTTCACCCCGGAGCCGGTGGCCAAGGCCGACTTCTTCGTGAACTGCCCCAAGTTCAAGGCGCATCCGTGGACCACCGTGACGTTCTCCATGAAGAACTACATCGGCATCCAGGACGATCGGCACCGGCTCATCGACCACGACCACAAGCTCGACGAGAAGGTGGCGGATCTCCAGTACGTGGTGCAGCCACAGTTCATCGCCATCGACGGCATCATCGCTGGCGAGGGCCGCATGCTCACGCCCATTCCTTTCGACCTGCAGCTCATCGTCACCGGCAACAACCAAGTGGCCTTCGACGCGGTCTGCTGCGCCATCATCGGCGTCGATCCCCTCTCGGTACCGCACATTCGCCTGGCCCACGAGCGCGGCTTCGGCCCGGTCGATCTCGGGCAGATCAAGATCGGCGGCGAGCTCACCCTGGAGGAGGCGCAGGCCCGCGCCAAGGGCTTCCGCGTGGGGCTCATTCGCGTGGAGGAGTACTTCCAGGGGACCAACGTCCAGGCCTACGCGGGCCCGCCGCCCAGCGACACCACCGACTACTGCTGGGGCGGCTGCCCGGGCGCCATGGAAGAGGCGGTGGAGATCATGCGCCTCTTCGACGACAAGACCGACGCGAAGATGCCCAAGACGCACATCGTGTTCGGCAAGTACGAGGGCACCATCGACGCCAAGCCCGGCGAGAAGGTGGTGTTCATCGGGGACTGCGCGACCTTCAAGGGCAAGGTCGCGGGGAACACCATCGACGTGAAGAGCCTCTACGTGGATCGCTCCACCAAGAGCCCTTACACCGCCACCAGCGAGGACATCTTCGCCAAGATGTGGGGCATGACCCGCAAGATGTGGAACGCCACCGACGTGGTGCGCCTGGAAGGGTGCCCGGTGAGCGTGGCCGAGCAGGTGCTCCTTCTGGTGAACCTCGGCAAGCTGAAGAACCCGTACATGGATCCTTCGCAGTCGATTCCCTTCACCAGCGCGTACTTCACCTGGCGCACCCAGGAGGCGATGCGGCGGCTGATGCAGCAGCCCTACCAGCGGAGCGGCATCGGAGAGCGGGGCGCCGCAAGGCCGCCGCAGAACCTGGGTCCGCGCGAGACCGACGAAGCCGCCGCCGAGTAGCGCTCTAGGTTCGCTGCACCTTGCCGTAGTTGGCGAACTTCGCGAGCACGGCGTCCATCTCCTCGTCGGCGAGCACCGCCGGCTCGGCGATGGCGCACGCCGCCAGATAGATGCCCGCGAGGTGCTCGATCTCCAGGGCCACGTCGAAGGCGATCTCGAGCGTGGGCCCCACCGTCACCAGACCGTGGTTGGCGAGCAAGCAGGCGCGACGGTGCTCGAGGCCCCCGAGCACGTTGGCCGAAAGCTCCTCGCTCCCGTAGGTGGCATACGGCGCGCAGCGGACGTTGCGACCGCCGGCCACCGCCACCATGTAGTGGAACGCCGGCAGCGATCGATGCAAGCACGCCAGCGTCGTGGCGTGCGGCGAGTGCACGTGGAGGATGCCGTTCACGTCAGGACGCGCACGGAAGATGTCCCGGTGAAAACGCCATTCGGAGGAGGGCTGGAGCGCGCCTTCCACGCTGCCGTCGTCCTTCACCAGCGAGAGCTCGTCGTCCGTGAGGCTCTCGAGCGATGTGCCAGTGGCGGTCACGAGAAAGCCGCCGGGGACGCGCAGGCTGAGGTTGCCGGAGGTTCCCAGGGCCAGGCCCTTCTGCGCGGCGCGGTGGGCGATGGCGACGGCGCGGTAGCGTTCTTCCTTCATGATGCGTGCTCCGGAAAGAGGCGAGAGAGGCCATCGCGCGAGGCTTCGGCGATGCCGCGCTCGGTGATGAGCCCGGTCACGAGACGTGCCGGTGTGACGTCGAACCCCGGATTGTGGACACGGGAGGCGCGCGGCGTCACGCGCACGGTCTCGGTGCGGCCGTCGTCGGTGAGCCCGCTCACGTGGGTCACCTCGCGACCGTCGCGCTCTTCGATGGGAATGGCGCGCGCTTCGATGGCCCAGTCGATGCTCGAGGACGGGAGCGCGACGTAGAACGGGATGCCGTTGTCGCGCGCCGCGAGCGCCTTCAGGTAGGTGCCGATCTTGTTGCACACATCGCCATCGCGGGTGGTGCGGTCGGTGCCTACCAGCACCACGTCGACGCGTCCCGCCTGCATGACATGGCCGCCGGCGTTGTCCACCAGCACCGTGTGCTCGATGCCCTGCTCCCCCAGCTCCCACGCGGTGAGGCTCGCGCCCTGGTTGCGGGGGCGGGTCTCGTCGACCCACACGTGGAGCGGGATGCCGGCCGCCTGCGCCGCGTAGATGGGCGCGGTCGCGGTGCCGCGATCGACGGTGGCGAGCCAGCCCGCGTTGCAGTGGGTCAATACCTCCACGCGCCCCTTTTTCTGCGCAATCGCCTCGAGGATCGGAAGGCCGAAGGTACCGAGCGCGGTGTTCACGCGGACGTCCTCGTCGGCCATCTCCGCGGCAAGCGCGGCAGCGCGGAAGGCGCGCTCTCCGGGAGCCACCGAGGTGAGGCCGGAGCGCATCTCGTCGAGCTTGGCCTGGAGGTTCACCGCCGTCGGTCGGGTGCGGCCGAGCACCGCGAGCGCATGGGCGAGGCCGGCGTCGGAAGCGTCGCGGCGCATGGCGAGCGCCACACCATAGGCGGCGGTGACGCCCACCAACGGCGCCCCGCGGATCCACATGTCGGCGATGGCCATCGCTGCGTGCTCGAGGGTCTCGAGGCGCCGGATGGCCACGGCGTGGGGCAGCTGGGTCTGATCCAGGACGCAGACCGCGTCGCCTTCGGTCCAGATGGTTCGCTGGGGGGTTCCGTTCACCTTCACGGTACGACGTTCTACCACCGACGACGACGGAACCCGAGCCTGTGTCGCTATTACTCAAGCTTGGCGCGATGCCGCCGTTCCGAGACCCAAGGGAAGGAACGCCCATGAATACGGACGTGCTCATCGTAGACGATTCGGTTGCGCTACGCAGACAGTTGACGAGGATCTTCGAAGGCCTCGGCCTGCGATGTTTTCAGGCGCGTGACGGCGTCGAGGCCCTGGAGCGCATGCAGCCCGGGCACACCATTTCCCTGGTCGTGTGCGACTTCAACATGCCACGCATGAACGGCCTCGAGTTTCTCGAAGCCCTCCGTGCCATCGAGCGCGACCGGTGCGTCTCGGTGATGATGCTCTCGGGCGAGGCCGATCCGAGGCTCCTCCAGCGGGCGCGCTCGCTGGGTGTGCGCTCGTGGGTGGTGAAGCCCTTCAAGGAAGAGGGGCTGGTCTCCACCGTGCTCCGGCTCCTGGGCACGCCTCCGCCGCTGGCCGCGGCGGGTTGATCTCACGGCGAGAGGTCGACCCGGGCCACTGCCCCGTGGTCGCCCACCACCAGGAGCGCCGTACCCAGCGTGTCGTCCGAGAGGACGGCCATGGACTGGAAGGTGCTGCCCTGGGCGTCGAAGGGCGTCTTTCGCCAAGCGCCGTCGGTGCCACGCGCCCACATGCGATCACGCCCGAGCGCCAGGGCCGTCCAGTCGCCATTGACCCGAAAGGTCGAGAGCGTTCGGAGGCTCGCGCCCGGCGTCTCGCCGAGAATCCAAGGTTGATCGGCGCCGAGCGCCGACGAGAGCACCACGCCGCGGTCCCCCGCGACGACGACCTGGCTGCCGTCGCAGTGCACGCTTCGCAGGGTCGCGTCGGTGGGGACCTTCTGACGCTTGGGCGTGCCCAGTCGGAAGCGCGAGCCCTGAGTCTCGAGCGGCACCACCACGATGGTCCCCCCGGCGCCCGCCGCCACCACCGCGTGCGGCTCCGACTCTTCGCCGGCGCAGAGCGCGACGCCGAAGAGATCTGCGTCGCCGAGCTTGATGGGGAGCCAGCTGCCTTCGGCGGCCCGCAGGTACCCCTGCCCGCGCATGCCCACGGCAACCGCGGCGGTGGCGAGCGCATCGACCGCCCGAAGGTCCGCGGCAGGGCGCGGCATGGGCTCCTGGGCCCAGGCTTTCACGTCGGTGTCGAAGCGCAGGACGGTTCCGCGATCGCCCACCGCGAGGACCGGGCTCCCGGCCACCGCATAGAGGTCTTCCTTGGTGGAGGTGGGGACGGTGCTCACACCGCCGTCGGCGTCGCGGAACAGCGCGGTGCCGTGGTCGCCCACCACGAAGGCGCCGTCGGGCCCCGACCACACGCCCCGGAGGTTCTCCGTGGTGTGCGCGTCGATGGGCATGGTCGCGGCGCGCCCCGGGACGAGTGCGACGGCGGGCACCGGAGGCGTGAACGGGGAGACGCTCTCGACAACCGAGGGCCGATGCCGAAGGCCCATGGCGGCCATGCC
>JABFRG010000751.1 GCA_013141295.1 Polyangiaceae bacterium | reverse complement strand
CCGTTGAAGTTAACGTTCGTCTCGTCATAGTTCTTGGGCGTTGAGTCCCCAGCTGCCCCATTCTGCGCAAGAGTGCCGTTGCCGTTTCCTCCGTCGCCGCCGGCAGATGTAACGCCGCCGCCACAGTCGGTCAGGCCCCCGGTGCCGCGGGTCATGCCCACAGGGATGGTGCCCATGGTGCCGGCATTGCCCGCGGTGCCGCCGTCGCCGGGCTTGCCGGGGGCGCCCGCGCCCGCAACCACGTCGTTGCGCACCAGCTCGAGCAGCGCTGCCTCCCTTGCGAACACCGCGATGCTGGAGGCGCCGTCGCCTTGCGCGGCCTCCGCGGTCCACTTGAAGTCTTGCGCGAGGAAGGTGGCGCCTTTCCCTGCGATCAGCGCGGGGCCGACCGGGGGCGCAGCTTCGCTCTTGCCGCCCGCGTGGGCCCACGAGCCACAGGTGAATCCGCCGAAGAGGCTCACGCGTCCGGTGACGTTGACGCCCTCGAGATAGGGGCCCAGTCCGCAGACGAAGACGACGCCCTTGCCGTCTTGCGCCTTCTCGATGGCCTTCGCAAGGGTCTTAAACGGACGCTCTTTCGTCCCGTCGCCGCCGTCGGCTGCCGTGGCGTCCACGAAGAGGCCGGTGTCGTTGGTGACGCAGACCGGATCGTCCTTGGGGTCTTTGCCACTGGCGCATCCCGCAGGCGGCGCATCCGGCTGCGCGTCGCTCTGTGCGCCGCTGTCGGCCGGGTTGTTGCCGCAGGTTCCGTTGGAGTTGCAGTCGACGCTGGAACACCCATACGAGAGGGCGGGGAGGGAAGCGGCGGCGAGGGCGGCGAAGATGAGTGTAGTTTTCATGTAAGTTCTCCTAGAAAGTTCCCACCAGTTGCAGTTGTCCAACGCCCACCGAGGGCTGAATGCGCAGGCCGCGTTTTGGTACGCGGTCGCTCGGCCAAACGAGGAAGCTGACGACGCCACCAACGAGGGCCGCGCCGCCGCCCACGAGCAGGCCGACGCCGAGGTTCTTCTGATTCTTCTCGCTCTCCGCCAGCTCTTGCGCTCTCACGCAACCGGCGGTCGTCGAGCCGCGGCAGTCTTGTCCCGCGGCGGCAGCGCGCGCCTCATCGCCCGTGCTGGCGGCACCGAGACGGATGACGAGCCCGGTGGTCGCCACCCCGATACCGGCCGCCACGAGCACGCCGGGCACCACCCACCCCATCACCGACCGTCGGTCTTCCAGCTCGGGATCTTTCGGTGGCGGCTCGTGGCCGAACACCGGCCCCGTCGCCGCCGGCGGCGCGGTGCTCGCGGGGGGCACGACGACAACAGAGGTCGAAGCGGCGGGCGGCGGAGCGTCGAAGGTCACCTCTGCGGACTTGCCGGCTTCGCACGAGACGCTCTTCGCAACGCCCGCGACGGTTACCGTATGCACGCCCGCCGATACGTCGAGCTCGTCGGCGATCGGCAGGCGGCCGAGCTTATCGGCGTCGATCTTCACGTCGGCGCCCTCAGGACCGCGTACGCGCAGATGACCCGTGACTGCATAGAGCTTAGCGATGTTCGTCTTGGCCTCGGTGACCAGCTCCGGCTTGGTGCCGGGCATGCTGGCGTACTCGCGGTACAGCTTGAGCGCCTGGAGGTGACGGTTCGCGTTGCGCTCGACGTGGGCGAGGTTGAGGACGGCGGAGGGGCGGCGATTCAGGGCGAGGGAGCGCTCGAGCTTCTCGCGTGCGGCGTCGAGCTTGCCTTGCTTCATGAGCGCCACGCCCTCCGAAAACAGCGCGCTGGCGTCGGCGGAGTCGGCGGCCTGCACGGTGCCCAGCGAGAGGGTGGTGGCTACGAGCGCAGCCGATATGAGCTTCGAAACGTGGTTCACGGGAATCAGTACTCCTCGACGATGGTGCCCTGGAACGTGGATGCGGGCTTTGCCGCACCCGACGACGGCCGGGAAGAAGGGGTAGACGAGACGGGACGTGCGGAGCGCGCAGTGGCCGGCGGGGCGAGCGTCGTTGCTGCGGTGGTGGGGGCCGAGGGCTGCGACGCGGCAGGCGGAGGGCCAGTCAGTGCTGTGGGCGCGCTCGACGCGACGAGCGCCGCGGTCGCCGGCGTCGCATGCGAGAGTGAAGGCTGGCCTGCGACCGGCGACTCCACCACGGCGCGTGCGAGGAGAACACTCAGCACGACGAACGTCACGGCACTCACAACGCCCGCAGCGACTTTGACCGTTGCGGATGGCCATGCGCGGGGCACGACCGCCTCGATGCTGGCCGCGGTGGTCAGCGTGCTCGCGTCTGCACTCGGCACCGGCGGCTGCGTCATGTGGGGCGGCGGCTCCAGATCGCGCTCCGTCACCTGCGGAAGCGGCGCGCGCTCCACGGCCACGATGGGCAAGGTCTGCGTCGGGCCATGCTCGGCGATGACGCCCTGGAACGGCTCGCCGAGCGCCTCGCGCGCGTGCGAGTCAAGAAGCCGATTGAACGTGGGCCGCTCTTGCCGCCGATCGCCTGCTGCTTCCAGCTCGTCGAGGACGATGCGCGCGGTGGTGCGGCCGGCAGCGCCGGGTGCTCCAGGAGCGGCGTCGCGTACGGTCGTCGCGTCGCTTTCGGTGTCGTCTTTGTATTCGATTTTGGGGGCGGCCATGTCACTCGTTCTCCATAAGGCGTCGCCAGGAGGGAGCCGGCGGTGCCGTAGGCTTCGGCGGAGCGGCCTTGGGCGCGCGCGGTTCGTCGCCGTCCCAACCGGGCATCCAGTTCGGCGGTCGAGCGGCCGCGGGCTTGGCTTTGCTCGCGGGCGCCTTCGCAGCGGGCCCGGCGGTCGGGGCGGTCGAAGGAGCTGCTACGACAACGGCCGGGGTCGTGGGAGGTGCTGCGGCGATGGCCGCGGGTGCGGGCTGCGCAGATGCAGCCGTGCTCGCAGCGATCGTTGCTTCCTGGCTCTGCGCCCGCTGCCCGAAGGAGATACCAACCCTGAGCCCAAAAGCCGCGAGCAGCACCATTCCGGCGCCCGAGACAACGCCGATGACGACCTGGCGGCGCCGCGCCGCGGTGCCGAGCCAACGGCCCGTCTCCACGGCCCAACGCGAGGGTGTCGGCAGCGCGAGGCCGGGCGCAGAGGCGGCGTCCACCTCTGGAGCGTCTTCGCGAAGGACGGGCGCGGGCAGCGGCGCGGTGATCTGCGGCGCAACCTTCTTGCGAAGCGGCACGTGCGTGTGGGTTGGCCCCACGCGATCGAAAGACGGAGGCGCAGCCGAGAGCGGCCCCGCGAACGGCATGGGATCGGTCACTGCGCGCTTGGCCGCCTGTACCACCACGACGGGTTCTACGGACTGCGCCGCTGGCACCAGCACAACCGCCGCCGCGAGGGCGACCGGAGGAAGAGGAGCGGGTGAAGGGGCGGTGTCTGCGTGCGCCAGTGACACCGGCGAAGGCTCGCGCGCCGCCGCGGGGGCTGCCATTGGGGTCGTGGTGTTGGGCGGCTCTGTGGTGTCTGCCGGATTGGCGCGCGAGGGCAGGGTGGCGCCTACGCTGGGCGCGCCGTCGCCGACGCTCGTGACAATCTCGGCTGGGCTTTTCCCCGCGTGCACGTGCATCGCGCGATCGAGCGGCATGTTGTCGGTGTGCACCTGCAGCTCCGGGTCTGCCGCACGCGCGCGCTCGCGATCGCGAATGGCGCGGAGCTGCCGCGAGAACTCTGCCGCGGAGCGGGGCCGATTCCGAGGATCTTTTTCGAGACCCGAGGCGATGAGATCGTCCACGTCCTTGGGAATTCCGGGGAGGAACGACGACACGCGCGGCGCCGGCGTGCTCCGATGCATAGCGATCGTGTCCCACACGTCGAAGCCGCGAAAAAGCAGGCGCCCGGTGAGCATCTGGAAGAGCACGCCGCTGACCGCGTAGAGATCCGCGGAGGGCGTGACGGTTCCACCGGCTTGCTCGGGCGCTGCGTAGTCGCAGGTGCCGGTGAAGTGCTGCCCCGAGAACTTACTGGGGGCCACGCCAACCTTGCGGGCCACGCCGAAGTCCAAGATCTTGGTGATCCAGTCGCCTGGCTGCGTGCAGTGGAGGAAGATGTTGCTCGGCTTGATGTCCCGGTGAATCACCGCGTGGGTCGCGTGCTCGTGCGCGACCGCGAGGCCGTCGAGGACTTCCATTGCGATGAGGAGCGCATGCGCGAGCGAGAGCCTGCGCTCGCGCTTGAGCAGGAACGAGAGCGTGTAGCCCTCGTAGTACTTCATGGTGAAGTAGGGCCGGGGGCGCGCCTCGGCGGTGATGCCGCCCCCGAGCACCTCGACGATGTGGCGGCTCCGAAGTTGCGCAATCGCTCGGGCCTCGCCCTGCAGGGTGCGGAGGGCGTCGGCGAGGTCCACGCCGACCTGGGGCAGCCCGAGCTTCATGATGACGTCTACCCCGAGAAAGAGGTCGGTCGCGATGTAGACCGTGCCTTGGCCCCCCGCCGATAGCGCACGCCGAAACGCGTGATTCGTTCCCGGAATGACCTCATCCGTGCGGTACGCGATGTCGTCCGTCGTCATCTCCACCCTCGCGGGCATAGCTTACACTGTCGGCAGCGCATTGTGACGCCATTCGGCCAGTTTCCGGGACAGTTGCGCGTTTTCTTCGTATGTTCCCCCAATGCGTTGGCGGGTGTCGGTGCTGCGTCCGGAAAACCGGACACTCGAGGGGCACGGGAGCGAGATTCGAATTGGCGGTGCGCCTGAAGACGACGTGCCCATCGCAGGCGTGTCACCGGCCGACCTCACGGTCCTGCGTCTCCTCGACGGCGAGTGGACGCTGCGCGGCACGGACCGAGCCGAGCCCATAGAGGTTGCCGGCGTCCCCGTGGAGGCCGGCTGGCTTCGGGCCGTCCGGAGCGGCGACACACTTCGGATCGGCGCGAACCTGATGCGTTTCGAAGTGCCCGGTGGCACCAACGCGGCGCTGGCTCTCCCTGGGAACACGAAAGACGTTGCGCTGGCGCTCATCGCCCACGTGCAGAAGGCCTACGACGACGACGTGCCCCGCGTGCGCGCGGTGGAGGGGCCGAGCTTTCGCCTGGCGCTCCGACTCGCGGACGAGGGCCGCGCCTACGTGGTGGGCCGCGATCCGCAGTGCGAGATGGCGCTCCGAGACAGCGACGTGTCGCGCAAGCACGTAGCGCTCCGCCGCGCCGGGAATCGCGTATTCATTCGCGACCTCGGCTCCAAGAACTGCGCGGAGCTCGGCACCACTGCGATTCAGGGAGAAATCGAGTGGGCTCCGCATCTGTCGCTTCGCCTTGGGCGGACGGTGCTGTCGTTGATCGTGCCGTTCGAGCACGCGCTCGCCCAGGTGGAGCGCACCGCCGCGTGGCAAGATGCTCTGCCGCCGCCGCCCAAGATGCGAAGCCCCGCCGCGCCTGCAGCGGAACTGCCGCCCACCGAGGCTCCGGTCGCAGAGTCCGTCATCGCGCCGCCCATCGTGGTGCCAGCGTCCGCCGCCGTGGTGGCGCTCGCGCCCGTCCCGGTCCCCAGTCCGCCAGAGCAGCCTCGAGCGTCGCGAGCGCGTGAGCTGATGCCGGCGATCGTGCTGCTGCTCGTTGTCGTTGTCGCCGTGGCGCTCGCGGGTTGGCTGCTCCTCGCCTGACATGGCATGCGTGGCACTCGTGCGTGCCACGCATGCCCAGCTACGCCTTCTCGAAAACCTCGTCGATGCTCGCCACACGGATGGCGCGCCGGAGCCAGTCGAGTAGCTGTACGGGGTCGGTGCAGCGGAGCACCCGGCTCTCCACTTCCGCGCTGACTTGCCACTCGCGTGCCTCGAACGCCGCCAGGACGGCACGCGCCGCACCGGTCTCGAGGCCCTTCGCCATGCCTTCCGCACGGCCTTCCTGCCGAATCGCATCGACGCTCTCGTAGCCCGCTCGCTGGAGCAGGTTGCGGAGCGTGCCTTCATGTGCGGCCTTGCGGTCCCAGAGCGCCTCGGCGCGCACCGGGTTCTTGAGCACTCCCGGCGCGGTGAGCTCTTCGCCGACGGTCTTGACCACCAGTGGCTTGCCGGCTTCGTGAACTTCCACGCATCGCGGACCGACCAGCCGCACGACCCACACCCACCGGGTACCTGCCTCCAAGAGATCGGCGATCTTGCTCTGCAAGCTGGCCTCGTCTTGGCCCGTGCCGGCGTACTCTACCGCGAGCGGCGGCGCGCCCTTCACCCAGCCCGGTACGTCGGGAACCCCAACGGACACGTCCGGGGCCCGCAGTGTGTCTTCGGTCGGCGCGAACCCCGCGTCCACGCCGGCGGATTCTACGGCGGGATCGGAGTCGAGCAGCTCGAATCCGTAGCCCGTCCCCCGAGCCGCGGTACCGCCGGTCGGGGCGCAGTAGATGGCGTTGCCACGCGAAAGCTCGTGCCGATCACCGGGCGCGATGTCGCCCACTCGAAACGGACCTGGTTCTGCCCGCGGCAGGCGCGCCATTGCGCAAGAATACCCTCATCATCTC
>JABFRG010000852.1 GCA_013141295.1 Polyangiaceae bacterium | reverse complement strand
CTCGAGCGCGCCGGCGGACTTGCCCGGCGCGCTCGAGGCCGCCAACGCACGGGTGCGCGAAGCGAGCCGGGAAGACACCGCCCTCCTGGGCGGAACGTGCTCCGCCGTCGGCGTGGTCCTCGAGCCAACCTCGGTCACGGTGGCCTGGATCGGCGATGCGTGTGCGCTTCGCTATCGCGGAACGACGCTCACCTTGCTGACGCAGCCCCACGTGCTCGTCCGCGAATACCAGCGCATGGCGATGCTCGACCCGGAGTTTCCGCCGCCGGACCTGCTGGTACGCGCCATCGGCGCACGCGACGACGCCGAGGTGGAGGTGCGAAGCGAGGCGGTGCTGCCGGGCGATCTCTTCCTGCTGGCGACCGGCGCGGTGCTTCGGGCCTTCGGCGATGGGCTCGACGCATTCATGGCCCAAGCCGTCGCACGGAGTGGTCGCTCCGCCACTGCGCTTTCTCGCGAGCTCGTGGCCGGCGCCTGGGCCCGCAACGACGGGAACGTCCTGACGGTGCTGGTGACCGGTGCCGGCGACGACGAGGAGCTCCGCCCGGTGGCCGCCTCGTCGTTTCCGAAGTCGGCCTGAGATCGCCGTCACACTTCGGCCGCGGCGCGCGATGACCCGAGCATGACGATGCTGCCGAGCGTGCATTTCGCCACCGCGCTGGCGCTCGCGCTGGTGACGGCCACGAACATCGGGGCTCGGCCCGGCGCGGGCTCGAGCCGCGCGCCCTCCGCCAGCGACGCTGCCTGCCGCGACCCGGAGTGCGCGTGGGACGGCGGGTGCGTGCAGTTGCCACAAGGCCCCATCGCCTGGGATTGCCGCATGGGCCGCAGGCGGGCGCAACCGGACGAATCGGACTTCGCGCCACTGCGCTATCACGTGTACTTTACACGCACGAACGCCGGACCGCGGGAAGTGGGCCGGGTCCTGGTGTACGACGGCCCCATCGATGTTCCCGACGACGCAGCCTACGAGCCGTTGGAGCGCCCGGTGCAGGTGACCACGGACGCCGGGAACCTGCTGGTGCTCCCTCGCCCGGGAGCGTGCTGGGAAGACTCCTTTCGCCTCGAGGGCGGGCGCTTGCGCGAGAACGCACCGCGTCGTTCGCTGCGTCCCGACTGCGCGGCCGGCGACAACCCGGCTGCGGGTGGCGGCATCGAACGCCCATGATTCAACTCCACGCCTGGGGCACCCCCAACGGAAAGAAGATCCCCGTCGCCCTCGAAGAGATGGGCCTCCGCTACACCCTGCACAAGGTGGACATCGGCAAGGGCCAGCAGAAGGAGCCGGCCTTCCTGGCGCTCAATCCCAACGGGAAGATCCCGGCCATCGTCGACGACGATACGGGCATCAAGGTCTTCGAGTCCGGCGCCATTCTCGTCTATCTCGCCGAGAAGACCGGCAAGCTCCTGCCCAGAGAGGGCCAGGCGCGCGCCGACGTGCTCGCGTGGGTCATGTTCCAGATGGCCGGCGTCGGTCCCATGATGGGCCAGCTCGGCTTCTTCAAGCGCGCGAACAACGAGGCGGCGATCGAGCGCTTCCGCATCGAGGTGGAGCGCCTCTTCGGCGTCATGGAAGGCCAGCTCGGCAAGCAAGACTACCTGGCGGGCGAGTACTCCATCGCAGACATCGCGACCTTCACCTGGGCATCGAACCACGCGTTCGTGGGCCTCGACGTCACGCCGTTCCCGAAGGTGCAAGCCTGGCTGGCGCGGGTGGCGGAGCGGCCCGCCGTGAAGAAGGGCCTCGCCGCTTTCGACTGAAGCACCTCGAACGAACACGGCGCGGAGCGCGCCAGTATCTCGAAGAAACACGCAGTCATCCCGAGAGAAGCGAGGGCCCCCTCTGCGGTTGCCTTGGCGAAACCGACCGCGTAAGCGGATTCGCGTGCTGGCGCGGAGCTCCGAGGGCTTCGGCGATTCCTGCAATCGACCGGCGCGAAGGAATTTCGACGGCGAGGGTGATCGTACGATCGACCATGCGTAAACCTACCTTGCTCGTGGTTCTGAGCTTGATGGCGACGGCCTGCGGCGGTGGCGCCGAGGAGGCTCCGCCGGTGATGGCGCCGCCCGTTCCGCTGGCTGCGCCCACGGCGGAGGCACCGAAGGCCTCCGCTGCGCCCTCGGTGGCAAAGGCAGAGGAGACCAAGCCCCCGGAGCCAGCGGTGGTCGCGCCCGGCTTCGCCGATGGATCCATCGCAGTGCAGAAGCTCCTCGTGGGGCTCAAGGCCAACGACACCGCCGCCATCGAGTCGGCGATCTACCCGGACGTGCAGTGGCGACGCATTCCGGAGAAGCTGGGAACGCTGCGCTCCTTCGAGCTCGGGCCGGTGGACGAGAGCACGCACATGGTCACCGCCAAGATGGTCTTTCCCGCGTCGAAGGTGGTCTTTGCCTTCGACACCAAGGCCGAGAGCGGCAAGTGGCGCGTGCGTGACTTTCGTATGACGGAGGTGACGCAGGCCAGCGTCGACGGGGTTCTCGTTTCCCGCAAGGGCAAGGAGATCAAGATGCAGAGCAAGCGTGGCTGGCTGCCCGAGGTGGGCGCAGAAGGGGAATTCTCCCGGGAGATCGACAAGTCGGTGCCCCTCTTCGGCGGCGGGATGGTCAGCATCGCGCGCACCCGCGTCACCAAGATCGACGGCGACACGGTCACCCTGGAGATGCTCGAAGAGCTCTCGAAGATGAACGTCAACGGCAAGAAGCTCGACCACTTCACCAAGGGCGTTCACGTTCAGCTCGCCTGGGGCATGAAGGTTCCGGCCCCCTGAAACCAGGCCCTCACGTGCACGCCTGAGCAGCCCATCGGTGAACCCCACACGGGTCGCCCAGGCGTGCATCGCCTACGTCACACGACCGTCCATTCGCTAAAAAGCGAGTAAGTCTTGCCGCGATGCGCAGCGCCTACTAATACGCGCCCGTTATGCAGCTTCGCAATGTCGCCATCGTCGCTCACGTCGACCATGGCAAGACCACGCTCGTTGACCAAATGCTCAAGCAGGCCGGCACGTTCCGCGAGAACGAAGTGGTCGCCGAGCGGGTCATGGACTCCAACGATCTGGAAAAAGAGCGCGGGATCACCATCCTTGCCAAGAACACGAGCGTTCGCTGGAAGTCCAAAGACGGCGAAATCATCAAGATTAACGTGGTCGACACCCCAGGCCACGCGGACTTCGGCGGCGAGGTCGAGCGCACCCTGATGATGGCCGACGGCGCCCTCCTCCTGGTCGACGCGGCGGAAGGCCCGCTCCCCCAGACGCGCTTCGTCCTCAAGAAGTGCCTCGAGCTGAACTTCCCGGTCATCGTGGTCATCAACAAGATCGACCGCAACGACGCCCGGCCGAACGAGGTGCTCAACGAGGTCTTCGACCTCTTCGTCGACCTCGAGGCCAGCGAAGCGCAGATGGACTTCCCGGTCATCTACGCCATCGGCCGCGACGGCGTGGCGAAGCGCGAGATGTCCGAGGAGGCCACGTCGCTCAAGCCCCTCTTCGAGACCATCCTCGAGAAGGTGCCCGCCCCCAAGGCCGACGCCGCCGCGCCGCTCCAGATCGTCATCAACAACATCGACCACGACGACTACGTGGGCCGCCTGGCCATCGGCCGCATCGCCGCCGGCACCATCAAGGCCAACCAGCCGGTGGGCGTGCTCAAGGCGAATTCCAAGAACAAGGCTGCCATCAAGGTGCTCACCACCTACGAAGGCCTCAAGCGCACCACCACGAACGAGGCCACCGCGGGCGAGATCATCGCCATCGCCGGCATCGACGACGTGGACGTGGGCGACACCATCGTCGACCTCTCGGAAGGTTGGGAGAGCCGCGCCCTCCCCCGCATCACGGTGGAGCAGCCCACCATCAAGATGCGGATCGGCGTCAACACGTCGCCCTTCGCCGGCAAGTGCAAGCTCTCGAAGTACCTCACCAGCCGTCAGCTCCGCGAGCGCCTCGTGCGCGAGGTTCGCAAGAACCTGGCGCTCCGCTTCGAAGACACCGAGTCGCCCGACACCTTCACGGTGCTCGGCCGCGGTGAGCTCCAGCTCGCCATCCTGGTGGAAACGATGCGCCGCGAAGGCTACGAGATGCAGCTCGGCAACCCCGAGGTCATCACCAAGAGCGAAGACGGCGTCGACTACGAGCCGTACGAGCTCGTGGTGGTCGACGTCCCCGACGCGTACATCGGCGTCGCCACCGAGCGCCTCGGCCTTCGCCGCGGCCGCATGACCAAGATGGGCAACCACGGCCACGGCCGCGCCCGCCTCGAGTTCCGCATTCCCAGCCGCGGCCTCATCGGCTTCCGCGGTGAGTTCCTCACCTCCACCCGCGGCACCGGCCTCCTCACCACCATGTTCGACGGCTGGGAGCCGTGGGGCGGCGTGATGGCCAAGCGGCAGCTGGGCGCGCTCGTCTCCGACCGCCAGGGCGTTTCGACCCCCTACGCCATGAACCACCTCCAGGCGCGCGGCGAGTTCTTCATCAAGCCGGGCGAGCCGGTTTACGAGGGCATGATCGTGGGGGAGCACAACCGCCCCAGCGACTCCGACGTGAACTTCGTCCGGGAGAAGAAGCAGACCAACGTGCGCAACCACGGCAAGGACGACAACGTCGCCCTCGCGGTGCCGCGCTCGCTCTCCATCGAAACCGCCATGGAGTGGATCGACGCCGACGAGCTGGTCGAGGTCACGCCGGACGCAGTGCGCGTGCGCAAGCAGATCCTCCGCTGCAACGTGCGCCCGAAGCGCGCCGAGGCCATCGAGGACGCAGGCGGCGTGAAGACCGCCTCGGTCGCTCCCCCTCCGATGGAGTGAGCAACGCTGCTTGGTAGCGAAGACGGCGCGCGGGAACTTCCCGGGCGCCGTCGCTCTTTTGGGCCCGCGTGAAATTTTCCCAGAGCCCCGGACGACCCGGCTCCCATGGGCGGCATCGGTGCATTTCTCGTGGGCTTCGTGGTCCTCGGCGCGGTGTTCTGTGTGGTCGAACGCAGGTGGCCGGCGCGCACGCCCACGCCGCTCCTGCAGCGGCGGCGGCTCCTCGATCTGGCCTACTGGACGCTGGGGCAGACCGCGGGAAAGTGGATCGCCGAAGGCGTGACCTGGGTGGCGCTCTTGGGTGCGGTGCTGCTCTTGCGCATCCCGCTCCACGACTTCGACACATGGATGGCGAATCGTTCCTTCTTCGGCCACCTGCCCTGGCTCTTGCAAGTGCCGCTGGCGCTCTTGATCTTCGACTTCCTCGGCTACTGGCAGCACCGTCTGATGCACGGCACGCGCCTCTTCCGACTGCACGCGATTCATCATTCAGCGCGGTCGCTGGACTGGCTCTCGGCGGCGCGCAACCATCCGCTGGCGGAGGCCTTCGGACGCGTATGGTCCATCGTGCCGATTCTCTACTTGGGTATCGACCCGCGCATCGTGGCGCCGCTGGTTCCATTCATCGGACTATGGGGTTTGTTCCTGCACGCCAACGTCGGCTTTCGGCTCCACGCGCTGCGCTACATCGTGGCGACTCCGCATTTCCACCGCTGGCACCACGCCGCCGAGCGCGGGGCACTGGGGAAGAACTTCGCCGGGCTCTTCCCGGTGTGGGATCTGCTCTTCGGTACGTTCTACTTACCGGAACGACGTCCCATGTTCTTCGGCCTCATCGAGGACGACCCCGAGGAGCGCCTGCCGGAAACATTCGTCGGGCAAATGCTCTACCCGTTCCGCAAGCGGCGCACGGCGGCCATGGCGTCCGCGAGCAAAACGGGATACTCACCGACGGCATGAGCGATCTGGCGTTCTTCGGCGTGAGCCACGTAGACTTTCCCACCACTTCTCTCCCGAGAGCGCTGGCGTTTCTCTCGTCCATGGGGTTCTCGCAGAAGCGCGCCGGTGAAGGCTTCATCGACGTCGACGCCCACACGCTCTCGGTGCGCCTGGTGGAAGTGCGCAAGGTGGAGCACCCGGTCACCTTGCGCATCCAGGTGTCGGATGTGGAGGCGGCGGTGAAGAAGGCCTGCGCATCCGGCGCCACCGTGCGCTACGAGGCCATGCGCACGCCGCAGCAGGAGATCTTCGCGCAAGTGCAGGACCGGGACGGCAACAGCCTCGTGCTCTGGCGCGAGTGCACCGAGGACGAGTTCGACCACGTGCCCGAGCTCCCGAAGCAGATGACCTGGGAGCCCGACGCCGACGCACTGCTGAAGTTGCTGCTCAAGAGCGTACCGGCGCTCTTTCGCGCGCTGGCGCGGCGGCGGGTGGCGAAGAACGCCGAGCACCTGGCCGGACGCCGCAACCTGGTGACGCGTGAGGAGGTCATCCGCTCGTACATCCTCTCGAGCGCCAAGATAACCCGCTACCGCAACCGTGCGCCGCTGGTCGCGGCAGGCATCGACGTCAGCCGCTACGAGGCCGACTTCGAGTCGGACTGAGCTACTTCTTCGGCGGCGGGGGACGGCTCGGTATGCGCCACCTCCGCATGGG
>JABFRG010000823.1 GCA_013141295.1 Polyangiaceae bacterium | reverse complement strand
GAGAACCGCGAGCGCCACCGCGAGCGCGAAGCCAATCGCGCCGACGAGCCACGCGCGGGAACGCATGGGGATGCGGCCGGTGTCCACGCGCTCGATGCGCGGTGCCGTGGGAAGGCTCTTCTGAACGAGGGGCTCGTGGGCCGCCGCGGGAGCTTGCTCGGGTTCTTCCTTCGGAAACGGGTGCGCGGGCGGTGGCCCCGCCGCGATGTTCGGCTGCGTGATATTGAGCAGCACCTTCGCGTTCGGGATCGTCGCGTGGTCCAAGCGCGGGCGCGGCGGATGGTGCGCGTCCCCTTGGTACTGCACCGCGCTCATTCCTTCCGAGCTGGCTCGCTCGATCACGCGCACCGGCATCCGACCGAGCGGTGTTTCGAGCAATTCACGCACCACGGTGCGACGGGTCTCCGTGGGCTCTGCGCCGCTCGGCGGCGGCCCCGGGTCCGTATCCGCGTCGGTTTGTTCAGGCTTGCCAATGCCGGGATCGGTCTTGGTCATCGGAAACTCCACTTCAGTACGACGACCAGGAGTACGACAAACGCGGAAAGAACGACGCCCGCCACCAGCGCCCAGCGTCTCGCTTTCGCGTCCGCCATGCCCTCGTGCCACACGTTGAGTGCTGCGCGCCACCACGACGGCGGCTTTGCGGTGAGCGGAATGCGCAGCGTGTGTTGGAGCGGATTGGCGGGCGTGATGAGTCGCCCACCCACGCCGCCCCGGCCGTCAACGCCGGGCGGCGGTGGGCTGACGAGGCTCGACGAGAGCGGCATGGTGTTGTTCACCGGCTGGCTACGCCGCGCTGGCGGCTGCATGTACTCCGGCGGGACAGAGCCCGTGGGTGCTTCCACGAACGAGATGGACGCGCGCGGCTGCGGCTGATGGAGCGGGTCGAACTCGGGCGGCGGCCCGGGGTCGGTCGTGTCCGCCGGACGCGTTCTTTTCGCAGAGCGCTTCGTGGCGACGAAACCGCCGCCCACGTACTCGGGCGCAGCGCCCAAGCTGTACTCATTGAAGACGTTCTCGGGCGCGATCTCGTTGCCGTGTGCGTCGAACTCGGGCGGCGGCCCGGGCTCGGTGGGTTCGGCAAGGTCCGCGCGCGTAATCGGCCCGTCGTGCTGAGAGCGCGGCTGGAGCACATCCGGGGTCGTCGCCACAGTGTGGATGTTCTGGTCCTTCTCGAGTGCGTTCCCCACCAGCTCGAGCTTCCGAAGGAACGCCTCGGGACTCAGCCGGTCGCGCGGCGAGAGGGAGAGCGCTTGCATCATGGTCTCCGTCAGGTCCTCAGGAAACTCGCCGAACTCGCTGAGCAGAGGTGCCGGAATGGTGCGGCGCTGAATCGCGGCGGCGAGGGACTCCCCCAGCTCCGAGTAGGGGCGCTTTCCCGTGATCATCTCGAACAAGGTGAGCGCCGTGGAGAACACGTCTACCTTCGCATCGAGCCGGCCGTCCGCGAGCTGCTCGGGCGCCGCGTATGCTGGCGTGAGTACGTAGTCCGGCTGGCTCGGATCCTCGAGCAGCCACGCGGCGCCGAGGTCGAGCACCTTGGCGATGACCTTGCCGTCTTCCTTGGTGACCAGGATGTTGTCCGGCTTGATGTCGCGGTGGATGACGCCGCGCTCGTGCATGCGGACGAGACCGTAGAGCGTGTCGATGGTGGTTCGGAGCGCGAAGTTTAGGTGAAGCTTGCCGCCCGCCACCTCCGCTTGAATCTGACGAACGCTGGAGCCTTCGACCCACGGCATTCGGTAGAAAGGGGTCCCCTTGTCGCCGACGCCGTCTTCGAGAAAGCCGAGGCCCGTCACCGGAACTAAGTTCTGGTGAGCCCTGAGGAGAGCGGCAGTTTGGGCCTCACGGATGAACCGAGCGCGCGCGACCGGATTGCGCGCCGCGTCGTCGTTCATCAACTTCACCACGCAAGGCGCGCCGAGCTGCTTGTCGATGACCTTGTAGGCGCTGCCCATGCCGCCCTTGCCGAGCACCTTCTCGACACGGAACACGACACCCGGCGCAACGATGACGTCGCCGAACTGGTATTTTTTGTCCCCGGCCTTGGCCACGGTTAGTCCCGTCCCTTCACCGCGGAAGGGTACGACAAAACAGCGCAGCTGACCGGACGATTCGACATGGCGAGCGCCCTTCGACCGGTGAACAGAAAAGTTGTGCGAGCTGAACGTAGTGACGTCCGAGGACAGGTTTCATTCACGCTGGACCACCTCCGCGGAGAGAACGCGCAAGAGCTGGCTGACGTCGGCGCTCGAGATCGGCGACAGAGGCGGAGAGGTTGCCCCTAGGCGAGCCTTGCGGGTGTCCGCCGACCTCGCAGCCTTCTCGTTCTCGCGAGCGCGTGTATAGGCCACGTGGTGGCCTTGCTGCGCGAGCGCATGTACGCGGTCGGGCGTGCCGAAGAGAGCGCCCACGGTACGACGGTGCGGCGGCGCGTTGTGGGGCGAGATCTTGGCGCCGTCGACCGCTCGAAGGAGCACGCGCTGGCTGAACTGCTGGAGGCGCATCCGAACGACGTTGGCCCACTCGCGCGGGAAGGCCAAAGGTGCCTCCCCTCCGATCAGCTCGTCGTGCCAGTACCGGAGCACGACGAGCACCTGCTCCTCGAGGAGTTCAAACCCTGTCTCCCTTGGCTCCGGCTTCACCGGTGCCGGCTGGGCATCCGGCAAGGCAACGGAGAGGGTAGGGAGAGGATCGTTAATTTGGATCCGATCACTAGAAGGAGAGAGGGGGGGGGGTGGAGACAGGGTGGCTCCATGGGTGGAGACACAATGGCCGGACGTACAGGTGCCCTCCTGAGCAGGAGCCCCCTTCCCCGCGGTGGGGTCCTTGGTGTCGTTGGCGGGTAGCCCCCGAAGGATTCGGTACCGAAGGCGCCGCCCGCGCTGGGTGAGTTCCCAGTAGGTGTGGATGACCCCGTCCAATCGAAGCCGGCTGAGCGCCCGCTGAACCGTGCGCGGGCTCGCGCCTAGGTGCGCAGCGATTCGAGCCCGCGAGGGGTAACACTCCCCTGCCCCGTCTGCGTAGAGCGCAAGCGCTTGCAGCACGGCGCGCTCGCGCAGTCCGTACTCCGTGGCCTCTCGGGCCCAAACGGAATCCCTCGAGAATTCGAGGGCTCCGCGTTGCGTTCCCAGTTGGCCCTTTTGTCCCTTGCAGCGGACAAAAAGGTCCCCTATCCTCGACTCATCCCCCGGTTTCTGGGATGGGTTGAGTTCTCTGGCCAAGCCAGACGCGGTGCCAGCCGCGAAAGACTCAACCCTTTCTTTTTTGTGCATTCGCTTACTCCGTGGACGTGCTCCTTGATGCGTGAACTGCGGGGGATGGAAACTTAGACAGCCTCGCGCAAGCGCTCTGCTTGCACGTTGGCTTGAAGGTCATGGACGAGCCGCGAGAGCGGGACGATCGTAAGAGCCGTCGCCTGGCCCGGCATTCTGAGCGTGCTGAAGGCCACGTCGTCCGACACCTCGTAGACGTCGTGGCCGTCGGTGAGCAGGAGGGTTCCTGCGAGCACATCTGTCGCGGACAAGCCCGACCGAGCCATGAGGTATCGGATCGCTTGCTTCATCGCCTTCGGGCCTACGCCGGCGTTGCGCAGGTAGCAGGCCGCTCGCAGGGCTACGAGGTCGCGGAAGCTGAATCGACGGAGACTTCCCTTCCCCATTCCGGGGACCGAGGGGACGATGAGCTTGAGGCGCAGCAGGGCCTTGACGACCTCAATGTCGAGTCCCGTGAGCTTCGCCGCTTGTTGGGTCGAGAAGTCCATTTCGTGTCCCCGATGGGAGGGAGATCCTCCCTTCGCGTCCATAGGTATGAAGCAAGTACCCGGAATGGAACTTAAATCGACCGCACGGATGCACAGCCCTGTCATGGCTTGTTCAGGGTGGCAGGCGATGACACGTCGCATTCTGCAGGATTCATGGCACCGCCCCTGCCGGAGGCAGCCATGCTGCTTGCCGGCCTTTTTTCATAGCCCCAGGCCTCCACTGACAGTCAGACGTCCGGACGCCTGGCCCGCTAGCCGTCGAGTGGGTTGGCTGACGAACGGTGGCGAATACCAACCGGCCGAGCGGGCTGGTAGCCCAGCGGTCCAAGCGTTCGGACGTTCGACTTGCTGGCCGTCTTGCGGGTTGGCCATCGAGCCGCTCGGCGGTTCGGGTGGCCAAGCGCTCCGCCGGCTGGAAGGCTGACCCGCTGGCTGCCGAGCAGGCTGGTAGCCCAGCGGTCCAGGCGTCCGAGCGTGCGGCGGGCTGGTCGTCTTGCGGGTTGGCCATCGAGCCGCTCGGCGGTTCGGGTGGCCGAGCGCTCGGGAGGCTGGCCCGCTGGCCGTCGAGCGGGCTGGTAGCCCAACAGTCCAGGTGTCCGAGCGTGCGGCGGGCTGGTCGTCTTGCGGGTTGGCCATCGAGCCGCTCGGCGGTTCGGGTGGCCGAGCGCTCGGGAGGCTGGCCCGCTGGCCGTCGAGCGGGCTGGTAGCCCAGCGGTCCAGGTGTCCGAGCGTGCGGCAGGCTGGTCGTCTTGCGGGTTGGACTGCCAGTTTCTTGGCCCTCCAAACGGTCGGCCGGTAAGACGGCCAAATGAGAATCGCTCTGGTGTCGCAGAAGGGGGGAGTCGGCAAGTCGACGCTCGCCGTGTCCATCGCGTGGGAACTGGCCGCGCGGAAGGCCTCCGTGCTCATCGTGGATGGTGACCCGCAAGGAACGTCCCGCATTGCATGCGAGGTTGCTGCGGAGTCCTCCCAAAACCCGCCCAAGGTGGTGTCATTGGGCAAGACGATGTGCCTGCCGGAGAACCTTCGGCAGTTCGATCGCTTCGACCACGTCATCATCGACACGCCGGCAAAGTTGGGCGACGTTCAGCGAGCGGCGCTCATGGTCGCGGACATTGCTCTAGTCCCCATTGGACAGAGTGGGGCCGAGGTCTGGGGCAACACCGACACCATCGCCTTGATCTCCCAGGCGCAAACGATCAACGCCAACCTTCGAGGGGCGCTCGTCTTCGTTCGCAAGCTCCCCTCCACGGCTCTCGGAAAGCGAGCTCGCTCCATCTTCGAGGCGAGTGAGCTTCCGTTGCTGGACTCGGAGACGACCTTCCGGATCGCATGGCAGGAGGCCATCACCGCTGGCATGGGGGTCGCGCAGTATGCGCCCAAGGATAAAGCGGCAACGGAGCTGACGCGCCTTGTCGACGAAGTGATTGCGTTCGGTTCGGATCTTAAGGAGGTGGCAAATGGCTAAGGCAGTCCCGACGGCTTCGTTCCGTCGTCCCCAGGTTGACCCGTCGAAAATGGCCGCCTTCATCGGCCTCGATGATGCGCCGGGAGACGCGCCGCTTCCGGAACCCGCTGTTGCCAAGCTCTCGCTCGTGGAAGCTCCCGCCGAAGCAGCCGCTACAGTGACTCTGGAGACCGCATCGGCGGATGAGCACAGCGCCACCATCGATGCCGCCGCGCCTGTCGTTGCGTCTCCCGTTCCTGTTGCACACGTGGAAGTGGAAGGGAAGAAGTCCCCGAAGGCCGAGCGGTCGAAGTGGCGACGAAAAGTCCTTCATCGCGCCGACGGACGCGAGCTACGCAAGCACACGTTCTACCTCGATGCGGAGCTGTCCCATCAACTGACCGTGACCTGCGCCCAGCGCGAGTACGACCTCAGCGAAGCGATCGAAGAAGCTGTCAGCTCGTGGCTGAAGAAGAAGAGCGCGTGAGGCCACACGCAGACGCTGAACGGCTTGCCTACTAGCGCTTCGACAGCTTCTCGAACTCGCGCCGAAACTCCTCGCTCATCTCCTCATCGAGTTCGTCGTCTTCGTCTCCATGCACCGCCACAGCCGCCGCGCCACCACTGGCCCTTGCGCGTGGCGGTGGAGGGTTGCTTTTCGCGGTTCGGTAGAATTCCAAGATCGCCAGTACCTCTGCGCACGTCATCGATCGAAGCTTGCGCATGACCTCGCTGGCGTCCTTGCCGGCGTGAAACATCTCGATGGCGCGAACCTCGAGCCGGATCTGCTTCGCCTTCAACGACTCGGAACTCGTTCGGAGGGACTTTCGATACACGTACTCATCGACCTCTGCTTTGTCGAAGCGGTGCACGCCCTTCTTGTCCAGCTTGGGGTACAGCTCTCCCTTTTTCTCAAGGCGGCGGATGGTCGAGACAGAGCAGTCGAAGAGCCTAGCGACCTCTCCACGCGTCATGAACTCCTGTTTTTTCGACATGGTCATCTCCGATTTTTGACAAGCCCCCGATGGGCCTTCCGATGGCCCATCGGTCGCCCGGGCGATCCGTTGCGCGAAAAACGCGATGGCCCTCGACTTGTCGCGAGTGGTCAGACATGCCGTGATGGCGGCCCCGCCAGGCAGCGTTCACCTGCCGCGAAAATCCGGACCTCGAAAATCCCGATACGTCTTTGGGAGGAGGTGCCCGATGGCGTTCAGCGCACAAAACATTGCGAAGGCTAGGGAGATGGTGGAGCGCGC